>JAPVWS010000284.1 GCA_027493295.1 Candidatus Versatilivorator vitaminiformans
CACTGGGAGACCTACCGGGAAGTCAACCGGCACTTCGCCGAAGTTGTCGCCCGGGAATACCGAACCGGCGACCTGGTTTGGGTGCACGACTACCAACTCACCCTGGTGCCGGCCATGCTGCGCCGCATGCTTCCCCAGGCCAGAATCGGATTCTTCCTGCACATCCCCTTCCCTTCCTCCGAAGTCTTCCGGATCCTCCCGTGGCGCAGCCAGATGCTGGAGGGCATCCTGGGAGCCGATTTGATCGGATTCCACACCTTCTCCTACCTGCGGCATTTCGCGCGGGCCATTTCGCTGGTTCTGGGAGTGGAATCCCAGGGCGAAATGCTGACCTTCGAGGAACGGAAGATCCTCATGGGAGTCTTCCCCATTGGCGTCGATGCCGCCGAGTTCGGCCGGCTGGCCGACCAGGAATCGGTGCTGGCCAAGGTGGAAGCCGTGCGACAGGAGTGCGGAGGGCGCAAGCTGATCCTGGGGGTGGACCGTCTCGACTACACCAAGGGACTGCCGCGGCGCATGCTGGCCATGGATCGATTGCTGGAGAGGGAATCCGGGTTGAGGGACAAGGTGCGCATGATTCAGATCGTGGTGCCCTCTCGCACCAGGGTCGACTCCTACGAGCAATACCGCCAGAGCCTGGACGAGCTGGTGGGCCGCATCAACGGCGCCCATGCGACCGTAAACTCGGTGCCCATACACTACCTCTACCGCTCCATACCCCAATCCGAGCTGGTCGCACTCTACCGCTCGGCCGACCTGATGCTGGTCACTCCCTTGCGGGACGGAATGAACCTGGTGGCCAAGGAGTTCGTGGCCTCCCGCACCGATGAAGACGGGATCCTGATGTTGAGCGAATTTGCCGGGGCTGCCGAAGAGCTGCGGGAAGCGGTGTCCGTCAACCCCTACGACATCGATGGAGTAGCCAGCACCATCAGCAACAGCCTTTCGCTTCCGGAGGAAGAACGGCGGGCTCGCATGCGGGTATTGCGCAGCCGCGTTCTGACCTACGACTGCTACCACTGGGCGAACAGTTTCATCAAGGCTCTTGAAACCACTCCCGGAGTCACCACCCAACCCCTGGAAGCCCAATCCGCCCACGCCAGGATGGAGGCAATGCTGGAGAAGCTGGGTGGTTCCGACCGCTTGCTGCTGTTGCTGGACTACGACGGCACGCTGGTGCCCCTGGCCAGCTCACCCCAATTGGCAGTTCCCGACCCCGAGGTAAAGAAGCTGCTCCGGGCCCTGGCGGCGCGGCCAGGCACCGACGTTCACATTGTCAGCGGCCGTCCGGCCCCCGTCCTGGAAAGCTGGCTGGGTGGAATGCCCATCGGACTGCACGCGGAGCACGGCTTCTGGTCCCGCCCGAAACCGGGAGGCCCCTGGCAGCGCAACAGCCCGGACGACTCCAAGTGGAAAGAGGTCGTTCTTCCCATTCTGGAGCAGTTCGCCTCCTGGACTCCGGGCTCTCTGATCGAGCGGAAGAGCGCGGGACTGGCCTGGCATTACCGGATGGCCGATCCCGAGCTGGGCAAAGCCCATGCCCGGGATCTCCAACATCGGATGGGTAGGGTCTTACCGGGTCTGTCCGCCGAGATGGTGATGGGTCACAAAGTTGTGGAGGTGCGGGCCCGGGGCATTCACAAGGGCATGGTGGTCCCCGCGCTGACAAAGGCGGGAGAAGGAGACCGGGCCATCGTGGCGGTGGGAGACGACCGGTCCGACGAAGAACTGTTCGCGGCTCTGCCGCCCGGGAGCTTTACCATCCACGTCGGTTCCGGCGAGAGCCGGGCCGGCCACCGACTGCCCGATCCGGCCGCGGTCCGGGATTTCCTCTCCCGGCTGCTCGAAGCCTGACCCCGCCAATTACCTCTCCTCAGCTCCCGAGGCTGACTGGCAGCCAACCTACTGCCCCGAACTGAACACGTCCAGCATGGGAACCGGACCGCCGCTGGTAACCACCGTCGGCATTACTCCGTTCCACTTTTCCACGGCAGCTCTCTGAACCTCGATTTGCCGCAACTGTATCAACTGGGTGGTCACCTGAGCTCTTTGCAGTTCCAGTCCCTTGGCTTCGGCCCGGGCCTGCTCGATCTGCTGCTTGGCCTCGAACTCGACCCGCCGAAGGGCATTCTCGGCTTCCAGGGCCTGTTGGACCGCCGTCACCTTGGCTTCGATGGCCTGCTGGAAGGCGTTCGAGAACTGGAAATCGGTGATAGATACCTGCACCACCTCCAGGCCGCGCGGCTGCAATCGGTCGGCCAGCAGTTCCTGTAGGGCAGTCTTTACCGCCGGGCGCTGGGTGATGAGTTCTTCGGCATTGTAGTTGGCCGTGGTCGATTTCACGGCTTCCTGGATATAGGGCTGAATCACAAGGTTTTCGTAATTCCGCCGCAGGGCACGATAGACTTCCGCAACCTCGCTGGGCCTCAACTGGTAGTTCAGGGTGACTTCGGTGGTCACCACCTGCAGATCCTTGCTGGAGGAGGTTGCGGGCGCGGTGTACTTGTGAATCTGGGTGGACATCAGAACCACGTCCTCGATGAAGGGAACCTTGAAGTAGAGTCCCTCGTCCAGGATCTTCCCGGTCGGAGCATCGAATCGCAGCAGAACGCCGCGCTGCCCGGCGCCTACGGTTCCGAAGGCTCCCGAGACTACGATCAGGGCGACAATCACCACCACTCCAATTGTGATGATCCTTCCAAGATTAACTGGCATTTGAAATTCCTCCCTTGCATATCTTGCCATTGTGATCTCCTTTCCGTTTTGGAAATTGCTCCTGCCATTTCACGGACCCATTCTACTTGAGCCGGGGTAGAAGCACATGTTTTTCAGGAAAGGCCGGATCGCCTATAATCATGCGGCCGGGCAAATACGGTCTGACCAGTGTCCCCGTCTACTGCCCGGCCAGGCCAGGTACCGGGAGCCTGGCTCAACTCCAGTCTTCCCGGAAACACACAGCTTTCTTGCTCTTTTCCCTGACGCTCGGAGACCCGACCCATGCCCACATTCAGCCCACAAGTGCTTCGCGATATCGGATACCAGCTCTTTCAGACGGCCGGCTGCCGAGAAGAGGACAGCCGCGCCGTGGTGGACCACATCGTGGAGTCGAATCTCTTTGGTCACGACTCCCATGGAGTGATGCGATACGCGGAATATCTTCGTGCCCTGAGAGAAGGACGTTTCAAGCCCCAGGCTACTCCTGTAGTCACTACCGATCACCCCTGCACGGCCGTGGTGGACGCCAACGGAGCCCTGGGCCAGATCGGAGCCAATTTCGCCACCCGCCTGGCCATCGAC
This sequence comes from Candidatus Versatilivorator vitaminiformans, assembly GCA_027493295.1. Classification (GTDB taxonomy): domain Bacteria; phylum Acidobacteriota; class Terriglobia; order Versatilivoradales; family Versatilivoraceae; genus Versatilivorator; species Versatilivorator vitaminiformans. The sequence goes on from JAPVWS010000284.1 coordinate 3,298, forward strand.
AAGGCCCGAAGGCAGGGAATGGCGGCGGTCGGTCTGCGCAACACCAGCCATATCGGCCGGATAGGCGCCTACCCGTTGCAGATCGCCAGGGAGGGCCTGATTGGATCCATTTTCGCCAACGCGGGCCGCTTGGGCTATCAGATCGCTCCCTTTGGCGGCATCGACGGGCGGCTCAGCACCAACCCCATGGCTTTCGCGGCGCCGCGCCGCCAGGCCGACCCGATCCTCATCGACATGACCACCTCCATGGCGGCCGAGGGCAAGATTCGAGTCGCCCTGAATCAGGGCAAGAGCCTGCCCGAGGGATGGATCATCGACTCGGAGGGGCGGCCCACAACCGACCCCCGCAAGTTCAAGGGGGATCCGCCGGGAGCCATTCTGCCACTTGGAGGG
>JAPVWS010000285.1 GCA_027493295.1 Candidatus Versatilivorator vitaminiformans
GTGGCAGCGGGTCAGCGACAACCGCGACCTGATCCACCGGCCCTGGTACTACTGCCACGTCTTCGCCGACCCCTGCCACGCCGACACCGTCTACGTCACCAACCTCAAGATGTGGAAGTCCACCGACGGGGGCCGCCGCTTCGAGCAGGTGACCACCCCCCACGGAGACAACCACGACCTTTGGATCGACCCGAAGGATCCCCGTCACCTGGTTCAGGGGAACGACGGGGGCGCCTGTGTCTCCTTCAACGGCGGCCGGAGCTGGTCGAACATCTACAACCAGCTCACGGCGCAGCTCTACCGCATCGATATCGACAACCAGTTCCCCTACCGGGTCTACGCCACCCAGCAGGACAACGCCTCCATTTGCGTTCCCAGCGCCACCGAGTACGGCGCCATTGCCTGGGGCCACTGCTTTTCCCCCGGCACCGGGGAGAGCGGATTCGTCGCCGTGCACCCCGAGAACCCGGACATCGTCTATCTGGGGGCGATAGGGAGCTCGCCAGGGGGCAACGGGGTGTTGCAGCGTTTCGATCGCAAGACCGGGCAGATCCGCCTGGTGAACGTCTGGCCCGAGGAGTCGACCGGCTGGGCGCCCAAGGACCTCAAGTACCGCTTCGCCTGGACCTATCCCATCGCCATTTCACCCCACGACCCCAACGTGCTCTATGCCGGCGGGAACATGCTTTTCCGCAGCCTCGACGGCGGCGGCAGTTGGGAAGCCATCAGTCCGGACCTGTCCCGGAACGACCCCACCAAGCTGGAAGCTTCCGGGGGGCCCGTCACCAAGGACGCCAGCGGCGCTGAAGGGTACGCCACCCTCTCCACCTTCGTGGAGTCGAAGCACCAGCCGGGCGAGTTCTGGGCAGGCACCGACGATGGACTGGTCCATCTCTCCCGAGACGGTGGCGGCAACTGGGACAACATCACTCCGCCGGAGCTGCCGGAGTGGTCCTACGTGGGTTGCGTGGAGGTCTCCCCCCACGACCCGGCCACGGCTTATGTGTCCGCCACCCGTTACAAGCTGGACGACTACCGCCCCTACCTCTACAAGACCGAAGACTACGGCCGGAGCTGGCGCAGCGTCACCGGGGACTTTCCCCAGGACCAGATCACCCGGGTGGTGAGAGCCGACCCCGTCCGTGCGGGCCTGCTTTTCGTCGGCACCGAGACCGGGGTCTTTGTCACCTTCGATGACGGGGAACACTGGCAGCCGCTGCGGAACAATCTCCCGGTGGTGCCGGTCTACGACCTCAAGATCAAGGACTCCGACCTGGTGGCCGGCACCCACGGGCGTTCCTTCTGGATCCTGGACGACTTGACCCCCTTGCGCCGGATGGACGCCCAGGCCGCCGGCCTGTTCCCTCCCCGTCCCACCTACCGCACCCGGCTGAACTGGAGCGTCAACATGTTCGCCGACAAGGGCAAGAACTACATGTTGGGACTGGGGGGCAACGCCTGCTACTACCAGGATGAGACCTCCGAGGGCGAGTCGGTCCGCCGCTTCCTGGACGCTGGCCAGAACCCGCCCTCGGGTGTCATCGTCTACTACCTGCTGGCCGAGGCGCCCGGCGAGCCCATCGCCCTGACCTTTCTCGACGCCGACGGCCGCGAGATCAAGACCTTCACCAGCAAGCCGGAGGAGTCGGAGCAGGAGGAAGGCGGGGAAGCCGCTGCCAAGGCGGACCGCTACCTCACCGCCCGGCCCGGACTGAACCGGTTCGTCTGGGACATGCACTACCCCGACGCCGAGAAAGTGGAGGAACGGGACAAAGACCAGTCCACCCTCTTCGGCACACGCGAGAAAAGCGGGAACGGCCCCCTGGCACCTCCCGGCGCCTATGGGGTCCGTCTGACCGCGGGCGGGCGGACCTGTACCGAAAGTTTCGAGATCCTCAAGGACCCCAGGGTGGAGGCAACGTCCGAGGACTTTCAGGCACAGTTCGAGTTGTGGACCAGAATCCGGGACAAGCTCTCAGAGACCAATGGAGCCATCAACCGCACCCGCCGCCTGCAGGAGCAACTGGCCGAGTGGACGCGGCGCTCCGGGAAGATGGGCCAGGGTGAGCGGGAAGGGTCGACTCCCGTCTCCGAAAAGGCCAAGACCCTGAGAGATCAACTGGATTCCATCGAAAAAGCCTTGATCCAGACCAAGGACAAGACCCCCTTCGACCGGCTGCGCCACCCCAACCGCCTCAACGCCAAGCTGGGAGGGCTGGTGGCCGTCGTCGGCATCGCCGATGCCGCCCCGCCCAGGCAGGCCTACGAGGTCTTCGACGAGATCTGCGCCCAGATCGACGTTGAGATCGCCCGTCTGCGGGAGCTGTGCCAAGGCGAGGCGACCTCCTTCAACAAACTGGCCCGCGAGGCGGGATTCGTGGCCCTGGAAATCGAGTAGTGCCCCTGGCGCCAGCCAGGTGGGTTCCAGTAAGCCGCGAATGCGGCGCCAGCAGGTGACCGTGGCCTGGGGCGGCGTTTCTTTGGAGAAGCAGTGCTTTCCCGAACGGGTGCTTCCTATTCGCCGCATTCGCGGCTGGGTTGACGCAGAATCGATACGAACCCGGGTTGCCACCTCCGCAGCCCAGGGGACGCCGCCTTCGCTGCCAAACGCGACTCCTCCCAGGTTCCTCCTGGCTCGCCCCGCAGGCGACCCTGAGCCGCAGCTACGCAGCTCTATAAGGATGGCCTGTAGGGGGCGTCTCGTGGGCAACCCACGTCAACCGCAGCTTCGCAGCTCTCCCCTAACCAACGACATTTCAGGAGGATAGGATTGTTTGAATTGGACCGCCGGATGCCAACTCCGGCGGTTCGAGTGGAACGGCGAAGCGGCGGCGGCAATCATCCCCGGTGTTCGATCTCAAACAGGTCGGGGCCCATCCAGCGCAGTTTGTACGCTGAAGGCTCTTCAAAAGAGCGCCGCAAGATACTGAAGTTAAACACTATCCCAGCCGTTGGCCAGCGACCCGGTGAGAAATCTGCGTATGGAAGGGGCTTCAGGAAGACGCTGGGGGCGGGTTGATCCCCTGTCGGGGCAGGAAGGGATGGGCGGCCACCTGAGGTTGGAAGGATTGGGCCCAGCGCCCGGGAATGGCCAGACCGCAGCTCGGGCAGTCTCCCTCCGGAGTCAGGTGGTACCCGAGGATCAGGTAGCCGAACCGCTCGATCAGCAGGGTCCGGCAACCCGGGCAGCGGGTGTTCTCCAGATCCCCCACCCGGCCCGGCCGGTTGCCGGCATAGACGTAGCGCAGTCCCTCCTGCCGGCCGATCTCGGCCGCCGCCACCAGCATTTCGGCGCTGGTATTGTCGGGATCGGTCATCTTGTAGTCCTGGTGAAAGGCGGTCACATGCCAGGGAATATCGGGAGACACGCCCGCCAGGAAGGCGGCCAGCCGCCGGACCTCATCCTCTGAATCGTTGAATCCCGGAATCAGCAGCGTCACGATCTCCAGCCAGAATCCCTGCCGGTACAGGCTGGTGATGGTCTCCAGGATGGGCTGCAGCCGCCCCCCCAGTCTGCGGTACTGGCGATCGCGGAAGCTCTTCAGATCCACCTTGTAGAGGTCCACCCAGGGTTTCAGGTAGTCCAGCACCTCCGGCGTGCCGTTGCCGTTGGAGACGAACCCGGTGGTCAGGCCTTCCCTGCGGGCCTCCCTGAACACCGCCACCGCCCACTCGCTGGTGATCAGCGGCTCGTTGTAGGTGCTCACGATCACCCGGGCCCGCTGCCTCACGGCCGCCCGGGCCAGGGCCTGGGGCGTGGTCCTGCGCGGGGGAGCTACCGCCGCCGGGTCTCGCAAGGCCTGAGAGGTCACCCAGTTCTGACAGTAGGCGCAGTGCAGGTCGCAGCCCAGCATGCCGAAGCTGTAGGCCAGCGCCCCGGGGTAGGCGTGAAAGAAGGGCTTCTTTTCGATGGGGTCGCACTGCACCCCTCCGGTATATCCCCAGGGGACCATCAACTTGCCGCCCCGGTTGAACCGAACCCGGCAGACCCCCGGGCGGCCCTGGGGAATGGGGCAACAGTGCCCGCAGGCGTAGCAGCGGATGCGTTTCTCATCCAGCCGCTCCCAGAGCTCTCCCTCCCTCACCTTCTGCTTCAGGACGTTCTGCAGATTGGGCATCGGATCTCACCGCCGGTTCGAGTTCGGAGCGGATCTGCCTTACCGGTCGCCGACGACCCCTCACAGGATCATTCGTAACCCTCGGAGTCAGCCGTGCTTTCTCCCAGGGGAGCCGGCCGGCGAGGGCGCCGCTCGGCGGGAGGCTTGGCCGGCTGGGGGCGGACCTTCGGCTTCGGGGCGGAGGGAGCCACCCCTGCTGGGGCCGGAGGCTCCAACTTTCCGGCCGCCAGACCCTTTTCCTCCAGCACTTCCCGGATCATGGCCTTGATTTCTCCGGGATCGGCGCCCACCGGCCGGGTGGCGAAGGCCTTGCTGGCCTCGCCGAAATAGAGGGAGCGGTGGGGGAAGGGAATCTCGATGCCCAGCTCGTCGAACCTCTTCTTGATGCGGCGATTCATCTCCCGGCCCACCATCCACTGCTTGATGGGCGCGGTCTTGATGCGGGCCTTGATCATGACGGCGGAGTCGGCGAACTCGTCCACCCCCATCACTTCCAGCGGCGCCAGAATGAACGATCGATAGGTCTCCTCCTGCATCATCTCGTCGGCCAGCTCCCTGACCACCGCCGAGACGTGGTCGGTATCCTCCTTGTAGGCCACCCCGATGTTGAAGACGTAGTAGGAGTATTCCTGGGTCATGTTGGACAGGGTGTTGATGGTGCCGTTGGGAAAGATGTGAACGGTGCCATCCAGGCTTCGCAGCACGGTGGTCCTCAGGTTGATCTGCTCCACCAGCCCCCCGGTGCCGTTGATGATGGCCACATCGTTGACCCGGACCTGGTTCTCGAGCAGCATGAACAGCCCGGAAATCACGTCCCGCACCAGGTTCTGAGCCCCGAAGCCGACCGCCAGCCCTGCCACCCCGGCGCCGGCCAGCAGCGGTCCCACGTTGAAGCCCGCTTCCTCCAGGGCCATCATGAAGACCACCACCCAGATCAGCACCACCACCGTCTTTCGGAAAATGCCTCCCAGCGTGGCCGCGCGTTTCTCCAGCTCGACGTCCGGCTCGTGGCGGCGGGACTGCATGATTTTGACCAAGCGCATCCGCACCCTGGGCACGTAGCGATGAATCATGCGAGAGGCGATCCAGGCCAGGAGAAACAGGCCGGCAATTTTGGCGCCCGCACCCGCATAGCGAGTCGCGAACTCGCCAATTTGAGTCCAATCGATCAAAGGAGCACCTCCTCGGTTTCCGCGTGGCGGTGGAAGCGGTCGCCGTCCGCCATCGGGAGACTGCCCAAACGGATTTGTCCCGAGAACCGTGAGCGGTTGCGCCGCCCCGGATGCCGGCAAGGAGAAGGCTGGCGTTCAATCATCGGCGCCCGCATCCTCTTCCGTCTCCTCGTCCAGCACGGCCAGCACTTCCTCGGCATCCGCAGCCTGGTCCTCGGGGACGTGGATTCTGGCTGCGAAGCCGTGGCGGCTGAGGCCCGCCCCGAAGGGACCCAGGGGCAACAGCGTCGAGGCTTCCTCGCCCTGCACCGTGTAGTCGATGTCGGCATCCTCGAGCACCGACTTGACCAGCATCAGCAGGGACACGTCGGTGGTCTCGAATACCATCACCCAGCGCTGGGGTCCGGACTCCTGGTCGGTGGTCATCGGAGAATTCACCCGGGGATTGGAAGGCCGCTAGCCG
>JAPVWS010000286.1 GCA_027493295.1 Candidatus Versatilivorator vitaminiformans
GGCATAGACATCGGGCCAGACGTCCAGCACCACTTCGTACCCTGTCCATTCAGCCGTCTCCCGCCACCGGCGTGAACGCGGGTTGGCGGCAACCATGGGGTCTTCGATCTTGCCCAGCATCTCATTCCAGAAGGTGGAGCGCCAGCGGGCCGTCTCGCGGGTGAAGGCCTCGGCCGACTCCCGGCTGGACCGCTTCAGATAGCGCCGGTCCCGAAGCCGGTCCGAGATTCGCAGCAAGTCCTGAAGTCTCCCCTGGATGTCGCGGACCAGGCGCCGCTGCCGGTCGACCGGATCGGGCCCTTTCCCCTGGCGCCTTGGCGCCGCACCCGGAACTGCCGCACCCCCCGCACCCTCCGCCAGGGGTTCCAGCAACCCCTGCAGCCCCGCCTCCGACCCTACGGGAACAGTACCGGCCCGTGGATCCTGGGGCACCAGCCGGACCCGGGACCCGGCTCCGGCGGGAAGGGCCGCCGCCCACTGCTCAAGCCGCTTGAATTCGGAGATCACCTGCTCGGCGGCCGGAGTTTCGATCCTGCCGGGAGCGGCCACGGACATGCGGCCCTCTACAGGGGGAGGGGGACCCCCGACTCGAGGGACTTGGGAGTGCTCGATCACCAGGATGCGCGGCAGCACCAGGCTCCCGATTTCGGCATCTCCAAACTCGGTCAGCAGGGCCCAGACGTTGCGGTAGATCGGTTCCTGCCATATCCGCTCTCGAGCGGAGAAATAGCCGCTCACCAGGCAGGCATCGATCCTCGGATCGACCGCAGCCGCATAGAGAGCAAGCAGTCCTCCCTCGCCGTGCCCGGCCACGCCAATCCCGACTCCCGGCGAGGAACTCCCCTCCAGCCAGTCCACCAGGGCCAGGACCTTCTGAACTTCATACCCGATGGGGTGGCGTCCCAGCGGGTAGGCCATGCGGTAGAGCCATTCCCGGTGAGTCATGTTGGTCATGGCGCGCCTGGCGGGCTTGAGAGCCGGGTTGCCCGAAAACCGGCTGCCGCGGTCGACCAGGGCCGGCACGATCACCTGGCAGCCGGATTCCGCCAGGCGCAGAGCGAATCTGTCCTCGGGCCGAACTCCCGGTTGCAGGCCCACCAGTTGCTGCGGGGTAACGTCGGCATCCGGCAGCGCAATCACCCGGGCGATGGGGGACCGGTTTCTTGGGCTGAGCAGCAACCCCTCGCCCTTCAGCCCCGGCATCACCTCCCAACGGACCCGCCGGACGGTCACCGAATCGCTTCGCGCCAGGGGCGCCCCTCCCTGGGCCGAGAGGAACTCCAGCCGGGGCGGAGACCTGCGGTCGACCACTCCGATGACCTTGCGGAAACGCTCCCGGTTGGCCTCGACCGACCGGGCGTAGCCGGCCTCCGAGGAGAAATCTCTGTTCCAGAAAGCCGCTCGACCTTCAGGGGCCGCCTCCAGTCGTCGCATCAGGAAACGGTCGATCCCGGCCACCATGCGAGCCGACAGATCGCCCTCCCAGGTCAACTCGGCGGTGCCGGAAAGGTGCACGGGTTGCCGGGACGGGACCGTCGGTTCAGACGGCGCCGCCGAGCGCGCCGGAACCAGCAAAACCGCTCCGATAAGAAAAAGTCGCTTCCAGATGCACATGGGCTCACCATTTTCGCCTGAAACGCAAACTCCTGCAAAGGGAGTAGAATACGTTCAGCAGCTTCCCACATTGGAACAGCCCCAAAGAAGGAAGATCAATGAAGATCGCGAGAGATTTTGCAGAATCGGCCAATCCGGTTCGAACAGGACTTGGGACCTGCCTGGCGATGGTTCTGACTGCGGCCGCGTGCGGCGGACCCGCGCCCGCCGAATTGGAGGTCACCGCCTCCCAGCGCGTGCATCCGGTGCTGATCCGGAATGAGCACAATTCCCTGATGCGGCTGGTGGTCGAAGCTCGAGAACCCGGCCTCAGCATCCGATCCTTCACGTTCCGGCTGAGCGGCACCGACGATCCCAAGGATATCGAGTCGCTCGAGTTGTTCTATTCGGGCGACGGGAAGGATCTTCAGGCCGGGGACCGCTTCGGCGATCCCGCCGGCCCCGCGCCTGAACTGGTCTTTGAAGGCGACCGGGAACTCCCGCCGGGGAAACACCTCTTCTGGCTCTCCGTTCGGCTGCAGCCCGACGCCGACCTGGGGCACCGGGTGGACGCCGTCTGCACCGCCGTGGAAACCTCGGCGGGAACGGTGATACCCGGGGACGAGACTCCCGAGGTCAGCAAGCGCATCGGGGTGGCTCTGCGCAAGCACATGGAAGAAGGGGTGCACACCTACCGCATCCCTGCTCTGGCCACCACTCCCAAGGGAACGCTGCTGTGCGTCTACGACTTGCGGAGACGGAAGTCGCGCGATCTGCAGGAAGACATCGACGTCGGGCTGAGCCGCAGCACCGACGGCGGCCGGACCTGGGGGACCCAGCGGGTAATCATGGACATGGGCGAATGGGGTGGGCGACCCCAGGAGGAAAACGGCATCGGCGACCCGGGCATCCTGGTCGATCCCAAGACCGGAGAAATCTTCGTCTGGGCCGTGTGGATGTGGGGCAAGCTGGGCAAGCACCAGTGGGTGGAGGACGGCTCCGAACCCGGATTCGACATCGCCAAGAGCGCCCAGGTCATGAGGGTCCGTTCCAGGGACGACGGCTTGAGCTGGACCGAGCCCAGAAACCTCACCCGCAAGCTGAAGCAGCCGGAGTGGTGGCTCTTCGCCCCGGCGCCCAACCAGGGGATCGCCCTTGCCGACGGTACCCTGGTGATGCCGACGCAGGGGCGCGACCGGACGGGATACCCGTTCGCCAACATCACCTACAGCCGCGACCACGGCGCCACCTGGACGGTGAGCAACCACGCCTTCAGCGGCGGCAATGAATCCCAGGCGGTCCAGCTCGCCGACGGGTCCATCATGCTGAACATGCGCAACGACCGCAAGGAACCCTACCGGGCCGTCTACGTGACCCGGGACCTGGGGCAAACCTGGGAGCCGCATCCCACCAACCGCAAGGCCCTAATCGAACCCAACTGCAACGGAAGCCTGTACCGGTTCGACTACCGGGAAGGGGGAGAGTCGAAGATACTCCTGCTTTTTGCCAATCCCAACTCTAAGGAAGGGCGGCACCATCACACCTTGAAGCTCAGCTTCGACCAGGGCATGACCTGGCCGGAGGAATACCAGATCCTGCTGGACGAAGGCCGCGGAAGGGGCTACCCCAGCATCAGCCGGGTGGACGACCGGCACATCGGAATCGTGTACGAAGGAAGCCAAGCCGACCTGGTCTTCGAGAAGCTGTCGCTGGATGAACTGCTGAAGCGGTGACGGTGAGGGGAGCTCGCCTGCCCCGCTGATGTCCGGAGAATCGATTCAGGGTTTGGCGGCGACCACCCGGTTCTTGAGGATCCCGACTCCATCGATTTCAACCGTGACCACGTCCCCCGGCTGCATTCCCTTGGTGGTTCCGGGCGTGCCGGTGAAGATGAGGTCTCCGGGCTCCAGGGTCACGTACCGGCTGATAAAGCTGACCGTCTCGGATATCCCGTGAATCATGTCGGAGATGCCGGCCTGCTGGCGCACTTCCCCGTTCAGCTTGAGGACCATCTTGAGCTGGCTGTAGTCCACGCCCGAGAGGATGTAGGGACCCGTCGGGCTGAAGGTGTCGGCGCCCTTGGCCCGCCACCACTGCACGTCCCCCTTCTGCCAGGTCCGGGCGCTGATGTCGTTGCCGCAGGTAATCCCCAGCACATGGTCGAGAGCAGCCTCCTCGGAGACGTTCCGTGCCCGCTTGCCGATGACGACCACCACCTCGGCTTCGTAGTGCACCGGATCGGTGTCTGAAGGCTGAACGATCTCCCCACCCTGACGCAGCAGTGAGGAAGGCAGCTTGATGAATGGCTGGGGATGGGGACTCGGCTCGGCATCCTCATCCAGGTGGGACTTGTAATTGCCCGCCAGCGCCAGCACCTTGGAAGGATTCCTGCTGGGCACTAGGATAGTGACGTCAGCCAGAGCGTGGGTAGTCTCGGTCTTTTCCCAGGTTCCGAACAGGTCGCCCTTGAGCTCCCGGACCCGGTCTCCCTCCAGGATGCCGTAGGCTTCATGGTCGCCCAGGCTGAAGCGAAGATATCGAGTCCCTCCATCCTGTCGCGCCCCGGCCTGGCAGGACTGCACCAGTCCCATACCGGCCACCAACAGCAAAACCGCCATCCGCTGCCAAATCATACCGACCCCCGTTAATTGGAAGTTTTCGTAAAAGGGGCGCCAGCATATCCCGACCCTTCAGGCACTGTCAACGCGGGCGGTCGGCGGCGGGCTAGCCGGAGGGTTTCAAAGCGCGGTTGCTGCCCGTGGCACTCTCGCCGCCGTCGGCGAAGAGGCAGGCGCCGGTGACGAAGGAAGCCTCGTCGGAAGCCAGGAAAAGGGCGCAGGCGGCGATCTCCCGCGGCTCGGCAGGTCGCCCCAGCATGGTGGGCCGCCCGAATTCTTCCCGGAACTCCTCGAGGGTCTTGCCGGCCTCGGCGGCGCGCCGACGGTGAAAGGGGGTCATGGTGGGCCCTGGGCACAGGGCATTGACCCGGATGCCGTCCTCGGCATGATCCCGGGCCATGGCCCGCGTCAGGCCGGTGACCGCCGCCTTGGTGGTATCGTACTGAACC
>JAPVWS010000287.1 GCA_027493295.1 Candidatus Versatilivorator vitaminiformans
CCAGGCCTGGGCCGCCTACGGAGAACTGGGCTATTCGATCGAGGCCAGGCTGAACCCACGCCTCTATGTCCACTACAACTTCGGCTCGGGCGACAAGGACCCCGACGACGGCCGAATCGAGGGCTTCGACAACCTCTATCCCACCACCGCCTTCTTGTACGGCCGCGCCAACCGGGTGGGCTGGCGCAACCACAAGGGCCTGCGCCTGGGGAGCGAGCTGAAGCCGCACTCCAAGCTGACGCTACTATTGGAATTCCACTCCTTCTGGCTGGCCTCCAGGACCGATGCCCTTTACACCAACGTCGGGCGAGTGTCGGTGGCCCCGCCCCCCGGGGGCGCCCGGGACGGAAAGGTCGGCAACGAAGTCGACGCCGTCTTCACCGTGCCGGTAACGGACAACTTCAGCCTGGGAGGCGGCCTCGCACACCTGCTTCCCGGCCCCTTTGTCAAGGCCAATACCCCCGGCCACGCATTCACTTACTCCTACCTGTTCACCAGCTACAAGTTCTGAGCGGCAGGACGGCAGGATCCATCGACCAACCGAGGGTACGGGGTCCGTTCCGCCGATATTACCAGCCGACCCGGCCCGGCTCCCTGAAGGCATCCTTGAAAAGGGAAAGCTCGGGTTGCTCCCAGTCCCCTTGAATGCCGACGATGTCGAAGCGCCAGGCCGCCGCCTTTCGACGAAGCCCCCGGCGATAGTCGGCGGCTGCCCCACAGATCCGCCGCTGCTTGGCAAGATCCACCGCTTCCTCGGGCCTTCCGTAGAGACGATTCCGGCGGTATTTCACCTCGATGAAGGCCAGGATGTCTCCGTCCCAACCGATGAGATCGATCTCCCCTGAGCGGCTGCGGTAGCGGTGGGCGACAATGCGATACCCTTGCCGCTTCAGGTAGGCGTAGGCGACCAATTCTCCTTTCATTCCCGTTTCCGAGGGGTTGGACCGGCCTGGTTCCCAGCCCCGGCCGAAGCGCCATCCGGCCAGCCATCGCTTTCCTCTTTCCAGCCAGATGAAACGCACCGGGGCCCTCGCACGGACCGCAGCCGGCCCAGTGGATCGGTTGGATGAAGACAACAGGTTGCGGAGGGAGAGATGCAGGCGGAGAAGCCCAACAGCCGGGAGGGGGCGCGCTGCTCTTTTTCCTCGGGGAGCGCCCCGGGGAGAAACCGTCTCGATGCGAAAGGGTCTGGAACGCAACTCGACGTACGCCGCGGAGGATTCGGTCCTATCGCTTCTTCCAGCGAACGCCGTCCTTGGTGTCCTCGACCAGGTAGCCCAGGTCGAAGATCCGGTTGCGGAGCTCGTCCGCCAGGGCGAAGTCTCGGGCCTTCCGTGCCCGGCTTCTTTGCTCGATAAGGCTTTGGATCCGGGGGTCCAGCCGGGAATCTTCAGACTCCCAAAGCGGCAGGACCCGGTTGAGCCTGTCCATGGTGGCCAGAATCGCCGAGCCGTCGCCGTCATGGACCCGGCCGGCCGCCAGGGCGGTATTGACCTGACGCACCCAGTCAAAGACGGCCGCCAGGGCCTGGGCCGTGTTGAGGTCCTGGTCCATGGCCTCCTCGAACTTCTCCAGAACCGCCTTGCAGCCGGACTGGAGTTCGTGATCGGCGCCCCTCGGCAGTGCCTCGGTTTCGATCCGCTGCCTGAAGTCCTGCAGCCGCTGGAGCGAGGCCTCGGCCTGCCTTACGGCATCCGCCGTGAAGTTGAGTTGACGCTTGTAGGGAACGCTCTGCAGAGCGTAACGGATGGCTGCGGGTTGAATCCCCTTGTCGAGCAAGTCCCGAAGGGTAAAGAAATTGCCCTTGGACTTGGACATCTTCTCGCCGTCCACGATGAGATGCTCCCCGTGGACCCAGTAGCGCACGAAGGGCTTGGCGGTGGCGGCCTCGCTTTGAGCAATCTCGTTCTCGTGGTGGGGAAAGATGAGATCCACCGCGCCGCAATGCAGGTCGAAGGTCTCGCCCAGATATTTCATGCTCATGGCTGAACACTCGATGTGCCATCCCGGACGACCGGGACCCAGGGGAGTCTCCCATCGAGGTTCCCCGTTCTTGGGGGCCTTCCACAGGACGAAGTCCCGCGCATCCTGCTTGTCGTATTCGTCCACGTCCACCCGAGCCCCTGCCCGGATTCCCTCGCGGTCCAGCTTGGCAAGCTTCCCGTAGTCCTCGAAGGACTCGATCCGGAAATAGATCGATCCGTCTTTCTCGTAGGTGTAACCCCCGGACTGAAGCTGCCGGATCAGGGCCACCATGTCATCGATGTGATCGGTCGCGTGAACAGCTCGGTCGGGTTTCTCGATGCCCAGCCGATCGCAGTCCTCGAAAAAGGCTTGGGTAAAGCGGTCCGTAAATGTCTTGAGCTGAGCAATGGTTTGCGCCTCGGAATTCCGGATGGTCTTGTCGTCAACGTCGGTGATGTTCATGACGTGAAAGACTCCAAAGCCCTTGTGGCGCAGATAGCGCTTCAGAATGTCCTGAAAGACGAAGGTCCTGAGGTTTCCGATGTGGACAAAGTCGTACACCGTTGGACCACAGGTGTACATTTTGACCTGCCGGGGTTCCAGCGGTTGAAAGGGTTCGATCCTTCCGGAGAGGGTGTTGGACAACCGCAGCATGATTGAAATTTCCTGCAGGACGCCTCTGCCCGGCGGCGCCGCCCGCCCGCCCGACTACGACTTCGGGCCGGCTCGATTTCCGCGCTTAGAATAGACCGCGGTTCACCGATAAGTCAATACGGGCGAGTCTTTTCCATGGTCCTTTGCACTCCTGTCCCATCCGTGGTACACTCGCCGAGTCAGCATGAAATCCTACCCTTTCCCGACCCTGTCAAACCCAACAGTTCCAGTTGGCGTCAAGCCTTTGAGGGTGCCTTCCTATTGCTGAAACTGAAGCAAATCCAGATTCAAGGCTTCAAATCCTTCGCTGACAAAACCGAACTGACTTTTGACGGATCCGGCATCGCCGCTATCGTGGGACCCAACGGTTGCGGCAAGAGCAACATCTCGGATGCCATTGCATGGGTGTTGGGGGAGCAGAGCGCCCGAACCCTTCGGGGCGGGAGAATGCGGGACGTGATTTTTAACGGCACCCGCTCCCGGCTGCCCCTTGGACTGGCCGAGGTCAGCGTGGTTCTGTTCGATCCGGAGAGGGCAGAGGAACCGACCTCGACCGCCTCCTCTGTCTCAACGGCGGCATTGGCCGGCAACGGTCCGACAGTCGGCCAAGACGGCGCCCCTGGCAAGGGTGAGGCAATGAACGAGGGTTCCGGGCGGACCATTCCCTTCGAGGCCAGGTCTGCCTCAACCTCCAAAAAGAGGAGAAGGCGATCCAGGACGCCCGCCAAACCGGGAGAGTTGGTGGTGTCCCGGCGCCTCTTTCGTTCGGGAGAGAGCGAGTACCTCCTCAACGGAAGAAAGGTCCGCCTGCGGGACGTTCAGGAGATTTTCCTTGGAACCGGACTGGGACCGGATTCCTATGCGCTGATAGAGCAGGACCGGGTAGGACTGATCCTCAGCTCCAAACCCTCGGATCGACGGGCCATTATCGAGGAGGCGGCCGGGGTCACCAAGTTCAAGGTCAAGCGCAAGCTGGCCTCCTCGAAACTGGAACAGGCCAAACAGAACCTGCTCCGTGTCAACGATATCACCGAGGAGGTTTCCCGCCAGCTCGACACCCTCAAGCGCCAGGCCGGCAAGGCCCACCGCTTCCGGGAACTCAGTCAAGAAGCCCGTAATCTCTCCAAGCGCCTCTTCTCCGCCCGCGCCCGCCACCTGAAGGCCCAACTGAGCCAGGTATCGGAAGAGTTCGATCGATTCCAGGACCAGGTCGATCGGAAACAGGCCTTCATCCAGGAGCAGGAGACCCATTTTCGCCGAGAGAACGACGCTCACTTCGAGGCCGAGACCGCCTTGAAAGGGCAACGTGAACAGTTGTCCCGGTTGCAGATGGATAACCAGAGGGATCAGCAGACGATTCAGCATCAGAAGGACCGGTACGACCAACTGGAAATCCGGTCTCGCGAAAATGCCCTTGAGCTCCAGTTGCTCTCGGAGCAGGAGGAACAATTTCATGGGCAGGTCGTCCAAAAGCAGCAGGCCCTCCAGCAGGTGACCCGGCAATTCGACAGCCTGGACGAGCAGTACGACGCTCGCAATCGGGAACAGGAGCTCCGGCAGAAGAAGCTGGGCGAACTGGAGACCTCGGGAGACCGACTGCGGTCGGAACAACTGGACCTACTGAGTCGAGCGACCACTCTTCGCAGCGCCGTCACCCAGATGGACGAGCACGAGAAGCAGCTGGGGCTGCAATCCGTTCGGCTTGAAAACGAACGCAATCAGGCAGCCCGGGATCACCGGAGCCTGGCGGACACCCGTGAAAAGGCCGGCAACCGACACGCCGATGAGGAAGCGCGCCTGCGGGAGTTGGCCGACAGGGTCAAAGCACTCTCGGCAGACGTCAACCGGGAACGGGAGCAGCAGGTTCGAGCGCGGCAGCAGGTGGCTGAGAAACGGGAAGACCTCAGTGCGCAGGATCAACGACTTCAGTCTCTTCAGGAGCTGGCTGCCCATCATGCCTACAGCGCCGAATCGGTGCGGATGCTGTTGTCGGTGGCCGACCGGTCCGAAGGCGCCGATTTTCGGACCCACGGTATCCTGGCCGATCTGGTCGAGGTGGATGCCGAGCACGAGAAGACCGTGGAACAGTTTGTGCGTCATGAGCTCGAGTATTTCCTGGTGGATTCTCCGTCCAACGCGCGCGAAGGCATCGATCTGCTGCGCAAGAGCGGCGCCGGCAGATCCACTTTTCTGTTCCCCGGCAATGGCGCCTCCGACCTGGCCCCCGACACCCTTGAAGCCCTGGTTCAGGATCTGGCGGATGGAGACCCGCGGCTCATTCCGATGAGCCGCGTCATCCGTGTTCCCTCCCGCCATCGCCAGGGGTTGCGCTCTGCTCTCCCCCATCTGTTCCACAGCCTCATTGCCCCCAGCTACGAGGCGGCCCTGGAGATCGCTCACGCCCATCCGAAGTTGACGGTGCTGACGCCGCAGGGTGAGGTGTTTCGAGGACAGCTCATTTCCGGCGGCAGCGTGGACCAGCGCGGTCACCTCTCCCTGAAGCGAGAGATCCGCGAGTTGGACCGCCGGCTCGAATCGGCCCGACGGGACCTGCTGTTGCTGGAGG
The DNA here is from genome assembly GCA_027493295.1 of Candidatus Versatilivorator vitaminiformans. GTDB lineage: Bacteria > Acidobacteriota > Terriglobia > Versatilivoradales > Versatilivoraceae > Versatilivorator > Versatilivorator vitaminiformans. The sequence continues at coordinate 5,186 of JAPVWS010000287.1, forward strand.
AACGTTTGCAGGCTCTGGACCGGTCGGTGCAGTCCCGTGAGCAGGAGCTGACCCGGGTGAACCGGCAGGTGCAGGAATTGGAAAAGGAACTGGTAGGCTCCGGTCACCGGCTTGAGTACCTCGCCGGCGAGCTCGAACGCCTCGGCCAAAGGGAGCGGGAATTCGCCGGGGAACTCCGCAGCGTGGCTCAAGAACGGTCGGAAATCGGCCGGCGGCGCCTCCAGTCCGGATCGGAAATCGCGCGGGCCGACGCACGCAAAACCGAGCTAGACCAGGCCATCGACTCGAATCAAACCGACTGGCGCCGCTTGAGGGATGAATGGTTGAAACAGTCGCAGCAGCTCAGCCAAACAGGCTCGGAGCTGGCCGCTTGCGGTGAGCGCAAGCTCGCTACCGAGGCCGACCTGGAACGGGTTCAAGCCAACCTGCAAGCCTGCCTCCAACGCAGGACCAGGCTTAACGCCCAGCGAGAGGAGTGGTCGGGTCAGAGCCTGGAGATACAGAATTCGGTTCGACAACTGGAGGAAACCGTCTTCAATCGAGCCGTGCAACGCGCTTCTCTGGAGGCTGAGATCGGGATCGAGGAGGGCCGGTTGGAGGAATCCCGAAAGGCCCAGGCACAACTGGGAGAAGAGCTGCAGGGGTGGCGCCTGGAACTGGACGAACTAAGGAACCGGAAGACGCAAATCGAGGTCGACCGCGCCCGGCTCGCCTCCGACTATTCCCATCTGGAAGAAACCTGCCGCCAGGAACTGGGGGAGCTGCTGGAATCGCTTCAGGTGGAGGGGGCCGGCGAATTCGACCAGGAAACCTATCGGAAAGCGGAGGAACGCTACCTCCGGCTAAGGAAACGCCTGGATTCCATGGGACCGGTGAACATGATGGCCCTGGAGGAATTCCGGGAATGCGAGGAGCGATTCGATTTCCTCAACCGGCAACGCCGGGACCTGCTCGACTCCATAGAGGACACCGGCGCCGCCATCCGCGAGATCGACGAGGTCTCCTGCGAGCAGTTTCAGCAAGCCTTCGACGCTGTGAACCTGAACTTCAGGGAGAGCTTTCGGGAATTGTTCGGAGGGGGGCGGGGCGAAATGAAATTGCTGGACCCTCAGGATCTGCTGGAGACGGGGATCGAGATCGTCGCCCAGCCCCCGGGGAAACGATTGCAGAATGTGCTGCTGCTCTCGGGCGGCGAAAAGGCGTTGACCGCCATCGCCCTTCTGCTGGCCATTTTCAGCTACCAACCCAGCCCTTTTTGCGTTCTGGACGAAGTCGACGCTCCCCTGGACGACGTCAACCTGGGGCGATACTCGCAGAAGATCAAGTCCATGAGCGGGGAAACCCAATTCCTGCTCATCACCCACAGCAAGCGCACCATGGAGGCGGCTGACGCCCTCTATGGAGTGACCATGGAAGAGGCCGGCGTGTCCAAACTGGTCTCGGTCCGGATGAACTGATTCCCCTGCTGCCAGCCGTCTTCTTACGGGTTTCAAACGGGTTCTCACATGGGCCTTGACAACCATCCTCCATGTACTAGAATGGCCCCCTCCTGAAGGAAAAATCCGGGCAAGTCGAAAGGTTCGAGGGTCTCCTCCCTATCTCCGCCTGGCGCTCCCAAACGAAAGGACAGTGAGCAATCCTATGGCCGTAGAGAGCCTGCAAACCGAGGTGAACTTACCCCATCACCACCTGGTCGGAAGAGGCAAGGTCCGAGACAACTACGAAATTGGGGACCACCTGCTGATCATCGCCACAGACAGAATTTCGGCCTTCGACTACGTGCTGGCCAGTGGCATTCCCAACAAGGGACGCATCCTGACCCAGATGTCGCTCTTCTGGTTCGAGCGCATCGCCGATATTGTTCCTCACCACCTGGTAACAGCCGACGTCGAGGAGTTCCCAGCCGATCTTCAACCCTTTGGCCACCTGCTGGCTGGACGATCGATGCTGGTGAAGAAAGCCGAGGTCTTTCCGGTGGAATGCGTGGTCAGGGGTTACCTGGCCGGATCGGGCTGGAAGGAGTACCAGCAGTCCCAGTCGGTGTGCGGCATCCAGTTGCCCTCAGGACTGCCGGAATCGGCCCGTCTGGAGGAGCCTGTTTTTACTCCTGCCACCAAGGCCACCACCGGTCACGACGAAAATATCTCCTTTGAACGAATGGTCGAGCTGATTGGGCAGGACACGGCCGAAAGGCTCCGTGACATCACTTTGTCCATCTACTGCAAGGCCCGCGACTACGCGGCTTCCAAGGGCTTCATCATTGCCGACACCAAGTTCGAGTTCGGCGCCTACCAGGGCGACATCATTCTCGTCGACGAAGTCCTGACTCCAGACTCTTCCCGGTTCTGGCTGGCTTCCGACTACGAGCCCGGCAAACCTCAGCAGCCATTCGACAAGCAGTTCGTGCGGAACTACCTGGAAGAGATTCAGTGGAACAAGAAGCCCCCCGCGCCCAAGCTGCCCGACTGGGTTGTGGAAGCGACCAGCCGGAAGTACATGGATGCTTTCGAGCGCCTCACCGACAGAAAACTGGATAGCTGACTGCCGGGAGTTCTCCTTGCAGAGAGCTACAAGGCCTACCGATGAAGTGCGTTCCCTATAATTGACACAAACATCGATTGAACGAGGATAATCTTCCCTGTTCACGGGGTATTTCAGTCTTTATTGTAGAAGATTTTCCCCAAAAGTTGCTCAATCTCGCAGGCTCCCGGTAACCGTGCGGGCGGGTCCGGATCGGATGGGCGATGTCTCGCTTCTACGACCTACACATTCATTCGAATTACTCCAGCGACGCCGACCATCCCCCCAGACGGCTCTTTGAAATGGCTTGCGAAGCCGGTCTTGCCGGTCTGTGCATCTCCGACCACGACACGGTGGCGGCCATCGCCGAGGGAACACGTCTGGCCCGGGAGTTTCCCCTTGAGTTTTATCCCAACGTCGAGATCAGCACTCATTACCTGACCCGCAAGTTCCACGTGCTGGCCCCCCTGGTCGATTACCGTTCTGCCGAGTTGCAGTCAAGGCTTCAAGGCTTGGCCGAGGGAAGACGCCAACAGGCCAAGGCAAGGGTGGCACGGCTGCGGGATTCAGGTTTCGACATTACATTTGAAGAGGTCATCCGGGCTACCCGCAACCCGATACCGACGGGTCCGGCCATCGCTCAAGCCCTCTTGGCGAAACCCGAATCCCGGGAGTCCCCCAGGCTGCATCGCTATCTTCACGGGAAGGACGCCGCCCGAGGGGTCATTGCCTTTTATCGAGACTTTTTTGCGCCTGGGAAACCCGCTTTCGCCGAGATGGAGAGGCTCGGAACCCTGGAAGCCCTGCAGTTGATCCGCCGGGCAGGCGGCGTGCCGGTGCTGGCCCACCCGGGGGCACCCGGCTATGAGGCCGACGAAAATGTTCTGCAGACCTTTGTCGCTCATGGACTGGTCGGGTTGGAAGTCTATTCCTCCTACCATGAACCCCAGTCGACTCGACGGTTCTCCGACTGGGCGGCCCGCTGGGACCTGGTGAAGACGGCGGGCTCCGATTTTCACGGGAGAGTCAAACCGCACGTTCGCATCGGCTCCGTCAGAGTCCGCGGCAAAGAGATGATTGAAGAGCTGATGGACAGGAGGGACTGACCGGATGGAGCCGCTCCACGACCTGAACTCCCTCGACTGGGTCATCCTGGCGGTGGTGTTCATCTCCGTGTTTGGCAGTCTGCTGAAGGGCTTCGCCCGAGAGGCCATCTCTCTGGGGTCGGTGGTGGTTGGAATCGTGCTGGCTTCCTGGCTGTACTCGATGACCACCGGTTTCTTTCTTCAGTTCGTCAGGAGCCAGGACCTTGCCGCCATCCTGGGCTTTGTGACGATTTTCTCGGGATGCCTGATTGCAGGATCCCTGGTCTCCTTCTTCGTCCACAAATTCGTGAGACTGGCACACCTGCAGTGGTTCGATCGCGTGCTGGGAGCCGCTTTCGGACTGCTTCGCGGATGGCTGATCGCTGCCGTTCTGGTTCTGCTCCTGACGGCCTTCCCGATAAAGTTGGCCAGCATCCAGGAAGCCAGGTTGGCCCCGTTCCTCCTGGTCAGTGCCCGGGTTCTGATCCTGATCACCCCTCAGACCCTGAAGGATAAATTCATGGAAGGCTACGGCGAAGTGGAGAGACTTTGGCGGGAACAATCCGAGCCGCCGAGTGAAGAGGAATCCTAGCCCGCATTTCTCACCAGGGGGCGTGATCATGGCGCAGGCATTTTCCCCTCAGCGCGTGCTCGGGAGCGAAGAGCGTAGCGGCCACTACGGTCGAGC
>JAPVWS010000288.1 GCA_027493295.1 Candidatus Versatilivorator vitaminiformans
TTGAGGCCAGCACAAGGCTTCCAGTAGAACTCTATCACTCCCCCCTTGAGGGGGAGTCGCAGAAGCCGAGCCGCAGGCGAAGGCTGATGCGGTGGGGGGGGACGCCTTACCTCCCGCAAGGAGTCGGGAGAGCTCAGGTTGAAGCCGGGATCGGAGCGGGGAGGATTCGGAGTTCTCCTGTTCGAACGGACTGCCTGGATCTCCTGCGTATCTTGCGCCGATAGGCGGGAACCCGGGCCAGCCCTTCCCAATAAGGGGAGGGACTCCAGGAAGAAGAGCCGTTGAGCCGGCGGGATTTGGGCCGGGTCTGCAGGGCTTGGGCCGGGCCGCCGTTTTCCTGGATCAGCTTCCGCAGAAACTCATCCTGCCATCGACGGTAGGCCATGACGCCGCCGCCGTTGTTGAGAATGGCATAGAAGACGGGTCCGTGGGCCTGGGTCATGGCGACGCCCGCCAGCGTGCTGACCCCCCGATCCTTGGTGGAATTGGTTCCCGTTTTGCCCAGGACACGGCCGCGGTACCTGGAATGCCGAAATCGTCCGCGAAGCGTCCCCTGGTCCACTCCGGCCACGGGCATGATGTCCTGCAGCTTCATGCCATGACCCTGAAGGGTGCCGCGAAGACAGTGAAGCACTTGAATGGCGGCACGTGCGGTCATGCGGCTGCGTCCTATGCCGGACGGTTTTTCGATCCGAATATCCGAAGGACGGAGGCCCATCTCCCGGATCAGATAGTCCCGCATGGATTCGGGCCCTCCCAGAGCGCGCCCCAGCCTGTCGGCGATGTCATTGACGCTGAACGCATTCACCTTCGACAGGATATCCCGAAGGCTCGGCGAAGCGTGGCTGAGATACTCGATTCGTAACAACTCGCTGACACACTCTTTCGGCGCGGCATAGACTCGTCCCTTGATCCTGATGCCTGTTCGCCGGAAGTAGCGTGCCAGGTAGCGGACGGGGTAGTCGGGATTGCTGCTGGAGTTCACCGAGAAGGGGCCGGTGACCACCAGGTCTCCTTCCACCCGGCGCAAGCCCCTTCGCTTCAGGGAACGGGTCAATCGGTACAGTTCGGCCCTGCCGAGAAGGGGATTCCCGTCGCTGACCAGGTAGAGGTTGCCGGGCAGCACCCGTTTCTCCTGATCGATGGGGGAGTCGCCGTAGACTCGAGTGACGAAGCGGTGATCGGGGCCCAACTGCGCCAGAGCCACCAGAGAGGTGACCAGCTTCATTACCGATGCCGGGTTGAGCGGGGTATCCGGGTTCAGTTTCGCCAGAACCGTGCGGCCATCCAGCGATTCCACCAGGATCCCTTGCCTGTCCAGGCTGTAGCGATGCCTTCGGACTCGGCGAGAGAAATTTTGCAGGGCTGCGCTTTCCAGTTGCCGGGGTGGAGCAGGTCGCGGCTGGGCCGACGGTTCTCGAAGCTCGCTGCTTTGGTTGGCGCCCGCGGGCCAGAAGACGCTCAAAGCCAGGACTGCGAGGCAGCAGGGACCGGATTGGAGCGGTCGCAAGTGCTTGATCAAAGCAGCCTTCATAAATGAGGATCCCTGGGGAGGACTGCAGTACCACTCCATCATAGGAAAAGAGGGCTTGGCTTGTAAACCCAAAAGAAACAACGTCTGACGCGATCGGGCAGCACCCTGCGGGGCGCCCTGGAACACTATAATGCGCTTGACAGTCTCTTCGGGCCTTTCCTATACTGCCGCCTGCTGCCGCATCTTTCGCCGGCCTGGTCACCTGCACTGCCTTGGTTTCCGTCCTGATTGTGGCTGGTCGGGAAGTGAGGCGCCCATTTTGTTTTAGGTTCTCCACGATATTCAGAATCGCTGCAATCTTTATCGGTGTCCTGGGAGGGTACCGTGCCCAACTGTCCGGAATGCGAAGCCGAATTGGAATTGGAAGATGATGTGGAGAAGGGTGAGATCGTAACCTGCGCCGATTGCGGGGCCGACCTGGAGGTCGTGGGCATGAATCCCGTGGAGTTGGACCTGGCTCCCGAGGAAGAAGAAGATTGGGGGGAATGATCCCCCGGCAAGGAGTGTTTACAACTCACCTTCCGACCCGATCGACCACAGAGGATGCGAGGGTTGCTTGACCGATTCCGCTCCCTGTGGTTTTTTTGTGTGTACCGATGAAAGTAGGACTACTCTGCTCCATCCTGCGCAAGGAAGAAAAGCTGCTGCTGGAGGAGTTTCGCAGCCGTGGCGTTGCTCCGGAGATCGTCGACGACCGCGAGCTGATCTTTCGTCTGGACTCCAGCCACCTGGATTTCGACGTGGTTCTGGAGAGAAGCGTCAACCACTCCCGGGCGCTCTATTCCCTGAAGGTCCTCAACGACTGGGGGATCCTGACGGTCAACAGCTATCCGGTGGCCGAAACCTGCGGTAACAAGTTCCTGACCAGCAGCGCGCTCCTCCGGAATCGGATTCCCACCCCTCGGACCGTTATGGCCTTCACGCCCAAGTCGGCTCTGAAGGCCATCGAGGAACTGGGTTATCCGGTGGTGCTCAAGCCGGCCGTCGGTTCCTGGGGTCGGCTCCTCTCCAAGATCAATGATCGAGAGGCCGCCGAAGCCGTGCTGGAACACAAGGATATCCTGGGTTCCTACCAACACTCCGTCTTTTACATCCAGGAGTACGTTCCCAAGTCGGGCCGGGACATCCGGAGCTTCGTGGTGGGTGACGAGACCATTTGCGCCATCTATCGCTATTCCTCCCACTGGATTACCAACACGGCCCGGGGAGGGCGAGCCGAGAATTGCCCGGTGACTCCGGAAATCGACCGCCTCTCTCAGGCGGCCGCCCGAGCCGTTGGCGGTGGAGTCCTTGCCGTGGATCTTTTCGAGTCCGAGTCGGGATTTCAGGTCAACGAAGTCAACTACACCATGGAATTCAGGAATTCCATCCATACCACCGGTGTCGACATCCCGGCAAGAATCGTCGACTACGTCCTGAACGCCGGCGCCGAAAGGCAGTCCGGGTCCGAGGGGCATCCATGATCTCGGTTTCCATCGTCGGAGGTTCCGGTTATACCGGTGGAGAGGTGTTGCGCCTGTTGCTGGGTCATCCGGAGGTCGAGCTGTGCCAGGTGACCTCGGAATCCAGGGTGGGCAAGTTTGTCCATTCGGTGCACCCCAACCTTCGCAAGCGCAGCAAGCTGCGCTTTGTGGCCAGCCAGTCCTTGAAGAAGGTGGACCTGCTCTTCCTCTGCCTGCCCCACGGGATGGCCATGGATCGCATGGAGGAGTTCCTCGATCTGGGTAGTCGGGTCATCGACCTCTCCTCCGACTTTCGCCTGCGGTCTCCGGCGGATTACGTGACCTGGTACCACCACGAGCATTCCAGGCCGGAGCTGTTGGTGAAGGCGGTCTACGGCATTCCCGAGCTGCACCGGCAGGAGATTCGAGAAGCCAGGCTGGTGACCGGGGCGGGCTGCCTGGCCACGGCCGCCATTCTGGGCCTCTTCCCACTCTACAAGGCGGGACTGGTGGATTCGGAGGACATCTTCATCGAGACCAAGGTGGGCTCGTCGGCGGCAGGCAACAAGTCCAGCCTGGCTTCCCACCACCCGGAGCGCAGCGGCTCTCTCCGGTCCTTCCAGCCGACGCGCCATCGCCATACTGCCGAGATTCAGCAGGAACTGACTCTCAACGGGGCCTGCCCCCGTATTCATCTATCGGCCACCTCCACCGATTCCGTGCGGGGCGTTCTGGCCACGGCCCAAGTGCTGCTGGAGCGGTGTCCGGAGGAGAAAGCCCTCTGGAGAGCCTACCGGGGGGCCTATCAGGCGGAGCCCTTTCTCAGAATCGTCAAGGAAAGATCGGGGGTCTACCGTTACCCGGAACCCAAGATTCTGGCGGGATCCAACTACTGCGACGTCGGGTTCGAGCTGGATCCGGCCGAGGGGCGCCTGGTGGTGCTTTCCGCCCTGGACAACCTGATGAAGGGGGCGGCGGGAAACGCGGTCCAGGCCATGAACGTGATGCACGGCTGGGAGGAGACCCTGGGGTTGGGATTTCCCGGTTTGCATCCCGTATAATGGTGAACAGGACTGATTTGTCGAGGCCTCCCATGGTGTTGTCGAGGTCGAAGTCACCAAAGCTGTCCGCGGCGGCTGTTCTGGCTGCCTTGATTTTTTTGGCCTTGGCGCCCGGGACGGCTCTCCCGGGGGAGGAGTCCGAGAAGGATCAACCCTTTGCCTTGCTCAAGGGAACCTGCTTCGATCAGAGAGGCTTCAGCCTGGCGGGAGTGGCCATTCAGGTGACGCTGCCGCCTGGGGAGAACGGAAAGAAAAAGGAAAAGCGTTGGCGGATGCAGTCCGATCGC
>JAPVWS010000289.1 GCA_027493295.1 Candidatus Versatilivorator vitaminiformans
GCCGGCCCCCAGGGCGGCCCGTTCGGCGCTTTCGGCCGTCATCGACCGGACCACTCCGGCCACCATCATCTGCAGGCCTCCCCCGGCGCTGGAGGTGGAAATATAGAGATCGCACCCCTCCTCGCCGCTGGTGGGGCGTATGATCCGGCCCTCGGAGTCCAGCAGCTTGCGGCCCGAAAGTTCCGCCAGTTCGGTCACGGCGTTGAGCACTCCCAGAGTGACGTCTTCGAAGGGGGCTTCCACCGTGGTGGGAGCCTCGCCTCGATGGGTCTGGCGGTACTCGTCCCCCATCTTCTGGATGAGAATGGCTTTGGTGGTGGTGCTGCCGCAGTCTGTGGCCAGAATGACTCGGATGTCTTCCAAAGGGGTCACCCGGCGGCTCCGTCGAGGTCGTTGGCGGAGGAGGAGGTTTCGCCTGCCGACCGATTCTCGATCTCCTGCAGCAGGCATTCGACGCTTTGCCGGCGCTCCAGGATGCGCCGGACCCGTCCATAGTCGGTGGCCGCAAAGAGCCCCCGAACCACCGGTTCGAAAAAGGCCATGGCCTGACTCCCCAGGTAGTTGAGCGGCTTGGCCGACTCCAGGATGAAAAGGGCCGGCGTTTCCAGGCGCCGCCTCACGATGGCTTCCGCAATTTTCTCCAGCAGACGGCGTTCCTGGTCGGTGAGCGGCTCCTCGTAACGCTCCAGGGAGAATGCCTGCTGCAGCCTGTGCCTCCAGGAGGGCTGCATCATGACGTCGACCTGGCTGGAGTCGGTCGGTTGATCTTGCTCTGCACGAAACGGACGACCTCCCGGCGGTCGGTGCCCGCGAACCGCAGGTAGAGGCCGCGGTGGGATTCCAGGCGGCTGCGCTCGGGAAAGGGACTCAGCAGCACTCCGTTGGCGTCGACCCAATAGGATCGGCAAAAGGTCCAGGGTTTGTGCCGCCGGTACCAGAGGATTCGGCTGGAAACACCCTCATCGCTGAGTTGATAGGTGGTGGGCAGCAGGAAGTCATGGACACCGACCAGCAGCAGGGTTACCGACAACAGGGTCCAGCCTGGACTCCCGGTTCCCAGAAAGACTGCCGCCGCCGTGGCGGCAACGACCGACACCAGCACCAAACCCTTCCAGGGAGCCTGTTTCAGAGGCATGCTCACCCAGCGCACGGAAGTCTCCTTCCTCTCATTTCTCAACGGGCCAGAGCCTTGAAGTAGTCCTCCACCTGCTTGCGGTAGGTGGGTGGAGCCTCTTCGTCCTTGACCAGGTGAATGGGGTCGGTGCCGCCGAGTTGCCGGACCTTGCGGCTGAGGTCGAACTCCAGTTGGCGCAGTCCCTCGATGACACGCCGGCGAAGTCTTTCCAGTTCCTGAGGGTCGTGGAGAAAGCGGAGAGACTTCATCTGTTCCATGCGTTTCACCATGTTTTTGACCTGGGCCGCCAGATCGGTGTCGCCGGCCAGGCTTCGGCCCAAATCCCGGGCCTCTCCCAGGCGGTGCTGGAACTCCTTCTCGAACTGGCGGGCCTCTCGAGGCGTCAGCGTCGTGGGCGGCGGCAGTTCCCGATCGCCGAAATTGACGGCCGCGTGGCCCCGGCCGCGGCCCGACCGTCTCTGCTCCCGGCTCTCACCCGCGGACGACCTTCCCGCCCGCGACTCCGGCTGGATTCCCCGCGGCCGGTTGGTCTCGGGAGACTTGCCGGACCCGGTCCCGGAAGGTCCTCCCGCCCGCTCGGCGCCTGAACGGGCCTGGTGGTCCTCAATCCTTCGCTTCAGAGACTCCAGGCTGGACAGCAGGTCTCCGGCCTGCATCAGTGCCCGGCTCAGCCTGTCTTCGGCCGATGGTTTTGCCGGCCCCCTGCGGGCGGCCTCACCGGCCTCGGCCACTTGATCCCGCAGGTCCGACAGGGCCGACTGGATGCGTTCCTCGTCCTGTCCGGCCAGGTCCAGCAGGCCCAACTGCAGCAACTGCCTGCTTTGGGCCATCTGTTCATGCAGTCCGCGGTTCCGGATGGATTGGCCGGCGGCCCTCAGCCTTCGCGAAGCCTCGGGCTGTTGGTGGTCGGCCTGCTTGGCCGTGGAAACGAGCCGGCTTTCCATCTCCCTGAGTGACTGTTGCAGGCCGGCCTTGTCCTTCAGGATGCGCCGTCTTTGCTCCAGCAGAGGCTCAATGGGGTCCTCTCGAGCCACGCCGGATTTCAGGCCCTCCAACTCCGATCGGATGTGTCTCTGCCTCTGCACCAGATCTCGGGACTGGTTCCGAAGACGACCCAATTCCGAATCCAGGTCCGTCCGGCGTTGGCGATCCAGCACCGAGCCCGCCTCCCGGATGCGGCTCAATGCCTGCAGACCCCGGTTTTCCGCCTGGCTCCCAGCGGCGCCCCTGAGTTTCTGCATTTCCCTGGCCGCCTGCTGCAGGCGTTGGCTCACCTCTCGCAGGGAAGGGCTTTCCATCTCCCTGGACAGTCGTTCCAACCGCCTGGCCAACTTCTCGGCCTCGGCCTGCAGCATCCCCTGCCCGGATCCTTCCGCTCCGCGGAACTGCCTGCCGGCGCTCTCCAGCATCCGGCGACGACGATCCTCGTTGATCTGCTGTTGCCGCCGGGCCAGTTCCTGCAGCTTGCGGGTGGCTTCGTCCATCTGCCGGCGCGAGTCGGAGGAACCGGCCTGCTGCTGGACCTCGTACTGGTTCTTCAGCTTGTCCAGTTCCAGCTCGAACAGGCTCTCCAGCTCCTGGGCCCAGGTCGTCCGGCCCTGCGCTCCGCCCCGAGCCACCTGGACTTCCTTGTAGAAGGTTTCGGCCCGCATCAGGTACTGGAGTGCCCGCTGCTGGTGGGGAACGGCTTCGTCGGGGTCGCGTTGCGACAGCGATTCGTGGGCCGGAACCATGGACTGGACCGCCTGGACCAGGTTCTCGGAGAACTTCTGAATGTCCGGGTCGAGGCCGGTCAGGGCCCTTCGCTGGACTCGGTCTGCCAGGGACTGGGTGCGCTGCTGCAGCTTGAGCTGCAGTTCTCCCACCAGCCGCAGGGAATTCCGATATTCTCCCTTGTCCAGCCGCTCTCGGTCTCGGATCAATCCCCAGGTAGCTACCAGAATCTGCTTCTGGCGCCGGGAGAGCAGCGAGTCCATGCTGCCGGAATCCACGCCCTGCCGGGCTCCCGACTGGCTCTGCTGGTATTGCTTGCCGAAGGGACGCACTTCCAGAAAGTAAATGTCGCTGGTGGTGGTCGCGAGGGCATCGGAGGCGCGGGCGAAATAGCTGACGAAGTCCCCCGGCTGGAGCTCGAACTCTTCCAGGAAGAAGGTGTGGGTCGCCGAAATCGAACGGGGGAGTCCTCCGCGCCCGGGTTTGAATAGGTCTATCTTGGCCGTGGGAGCGCCGTTGAGGGCGTAGTGCAACTCCAGGTTCCTCAGGCCGAAGTCATCGTCGGCCCTGGCCTCGGTCAGAACCTCCTCCAGGGCGGTGGCCTGCCTATCCCGCCCCGGCCGGGTCCAGGCCACCTGGGGAGGTTGATCCTGGAAGGCCGTAATGGCGTAGGCATGGGATTCGACATTCTCGCCGGTCCAGTCCTCGGTGAGCTGGATTCTATAGGTCGAGTCCCTGGAGACCTCGAGTTCCCCGATGACCGCCGGTCCCTCTGCCTTGCGCATCGGAATGGAAGTTCCGTCTCCCAGCAGAATGCGGGCTGAGTCCGGTTCCAGGTTGAGGTGGGCCTTGACCTCGACCCGAGTGCCTCGGAGGGCCTCGATGTCGCCGCCGTTGTTCTCCGTACGCTGCGGCAGACCGGTGTAGCCCGGGAAACGGTAGGTCAGGTCGATTTGCCGAACACGAGCAGTCTCCATGACCGAAAGCTCATAGGCCTCGGACCGGATGTTTCCGGCCTGGACGTAGTAGCCGATGGGTTCGGCGACATCCACAAAGGAAAACCCGTACCGGTTGGCGCCGGCCTCGGCCGTCATGGGCTGGGATTTCCAGCTTCCGCTCCGGGCGTAGCGGAAAAACAGGTGGACCTGTTCCGCCTCGAAGCCCTCCAGCCTGGCCGTGACGGTCTGATCCGACCCTTTGCGGATGCGGCTGTCGCCGGGCGACACCTCGATCCGATAGAGCGGTGCTGCCCGGGGCCACCATCCATCGGCATAGAGCTTCAGCGTCGCGTACCGGAAATGGGGCGGTCCGAGGAGTTGCAGCAGGACGAAGAGGAGCACCAGCCCGGAGCCGACCAGAACGGACTGCAGGGGTTCCCTGCGGTTGAAGATCTCTCCGGGTTTGACTGTGCGGATCTGGTGGGCCGCATCACGCAGCAGGAGGGGCAGGAACGGGTGAGGCCGGGCATTGCGGCCTGCCGGGGATGTCAGCTCGGTGGCCGTGACCAGGCGATCCTGCAGTTGCGGGTAGCGTTCCTCGATGGTACGGGCGATCCGAATGTCGCCGATCCGTCGGGCCAGGGGGCGCACCACCAGCCAGGCCAGGGAAACCCCGATGACGAGCAGGGAGGACCAACGGGCCAGAAGGAGGGCCTTTTGACTGTAGTTCCAATAGTCGACGCCGGTCACGGCGGCAGTCACCACCAGGAAGGAAAGGCCCAGCCACCAGGCAAGGCCCCGAATGGAAGCGATGCTCTTGAAACGCCGGTGGACCCGCCGGATAGTGGTCTGCAAGCGTTGCTGATCTGCAGTCATGGATAGGAAAAGTGCGCCACGCCCGCCGTCCTGCGGTGCTCAATGGGTCTGGCCAAATTCTAATCTGTTACTTTGCTAGAATACCGGTTCGCCAGCAAACTCTCAACCAACAACACCAGACAGGCGGTCAATACCAGGTACCACCAGAGGTGCTGCCGATTTTCCAGGACATGGCGCCGGTCGACGGAGGTTGGCTGTGGCGGAGCGGCGCCTTCCCGGCGGGCTGTCCGCGGCAATTGCGCCAGCAGTTGCTGCGGGTCCGGGGCTCGCAAGTCCGATTCCCGAGGATCCAGATTGGCAGCCAGCAGGTTCTCCGTCTCCTGCACCCGGAATCGGTAGAAGCCCGGTTCGGTCAGTTTCAGCGAGGACCGGTTTTCCCCGAACGGATCCTCCAGGGGGATCTCCCGGCCGGAGGGCGCTACCACGGTCCAGGTATGTGCGAAGGAGTGACCGGAGGTCGAGAGCGTCGCCAGCGCCTTGGCCCATTGGGGAATCAACGATTGGAGCGCGACCCTGTCTCCGACCCTGTAGGCTTGCGGGGAGGGCCGGAAGCGGGCAGCGTATCTGACCATTTCCTGGCAGAAGGGCAGGAAAACCGACTGCAATGGAAGTTGGTTCCAGTTTCGATCCAGGGATGAAGTGAACAGCAGCACCCGGCCCTTGCCGGACTGCCGCTCCAGCAGCAACGGGCTCCCATCCTGGAGGGCGGCCAGCACCTGGCTGTCTGCCAGGGGCTCCACCAGATAAAAGTCGGTGTAGGCGGTGGCCATGAAATAGGAGTGGTGGACGTCTTCGAAATGGTTGAAGATCGGATGGCGCTTCTGCAGGAGCCCGATGCGCTGGTCCTTGCCTCGGCCGGCGGCCCGGTACCGCTTCAGCAGGGTGGCGGGCAGGATCTCTTGAAGGCCGCCCAGGCTCTCGACATGGGTTTGGCGGCCTGAAATCAGCAGCAGCCCTCCTCCCGATTTGACAAACCGGATCAGGGCCGAGGCGGTCTCCGCTTGAACGGGGCCGTAGTTGTTCAGGATCACGGCTGCGTAGGAAGACAGCTCGGACGGTGGAATCCGCCCCGGTTCGGCCACCTTCACGTCCAGGGAGGAATCGGGACTGGCCGTCAAAGCCCGGTTCAGGTAGTAGTGATCCCGGCGGTCGGCCCCCAGGAGCAGGGTCTTCAGCCGAGGGGGAGGGGAGAGGGAGCTGTAGGCGAAGTTGTCCTGAGGCAGGGCATCCTCGAACTGGAGGTGAAGCCTGGCAGTGGACTCGCCTCGGGGAACGGTTACCGATTCGAACCGGACCTGCCTGCTGTCGTTGGGTTCCAGTCGGACCGTTCGGTTGCGGGCCGGCTGACCGTTGATCTCCAGGACCAGGGCCGGGTTCAGCGCCTGCCGGAGGTTCTGGGATCGAATTTCGGCGGTGACGGCTACCCGGGAAGCGGAACGATTTTCGGGTTCGACCGTCAGGCGGCCGATCGAGACGTTGGGCCCGGGAGCCTGCGCCGCCGGGTAGGCGCGAAGCTCAATCCTGTCATCGATGGAGACGTTGGGCGATCCCGGTTGCCAACCCGACTCCTGAAAGTCGCTGATCCAATGGATCTCCGGGGATCCTTGCGAAGTCCCGGCCAGGAGTTGGTCCGCCAGCCGCAGCGCCGGACCGTAGTCGGTCCCGGAATAACCCGGCTCAAGGGCGTCGATGAGCTTGCCGACCTCCCTGGGATTGGCCTCCGGCCGGTTGAGGAGGCGCGTGGAGTCCGAGAACAGGACCGTCTGGACCCGGTCCCCGGGACCCATGCCCCCCAGAATGGTTCGGGCTTGAGCCTGAGCCCGCTCGAAGCGGTCTCCGAAGCGCATGCTGAACGAGTCATCCAGCAGAAGGATCAAGGATCGGCCGCCCGAGCCGGAAAGACCGACGGCGTCGGGGTCGGTAAGCAGCGGCCGGGCAATAGCCAGCACCAGCAGCAGAAGGGCGGCCATGCGCAGAAGCAGCAGCAGGGGATGTCGCAGCCGCTGTTTCCGAAGGGAGGCCTTGGTGGTGCGCCGCACGAACATCAACGAGCTGAAGAGAACCCGGCGTGAGGTTTCCCTCCGCACCAGGTGGACCAGGATCGGGGCTATGAGGGCCAGACTGCCGACAAGGAACAGGGGATTGAGGAATTGCATGGCGCGCCGCGGAACCGATGGGACCTTCGGGCCTACCTGGATTTTTGCCTGGTGGAAAGGTAGCGGTAGAGAGCCAGATCCAGGGGACGGGAGGTTTCCATGACCAAAAAGTCAACTCCCAAGGCGCCGCAGAGGTTCCTGATCTCCTGCTGATGGCTCTCGAGTCGCGCCAGGTAGTCGGCTCGAGCCAGTGCCGGATCCATGATCAGTTTGCGGCGGGTCTCCATGTCCACCATTTGAACGGAATCGGAAAAATCGAACCGCTGCTCCCGGGGATCCAGAACCTGAATGACGATCACGTCGTTGCCCTGGAAGCGAAATTGGCGAATGCTCTCTGCAACCTCACCGGTCGGAGCATAGAGATCGGAAACCAGGACTACGATCCCCCGCCTGCGGATGGTCTCCGCCAGCGCCTGCAGCGGTTTCCCAAAGGCGGTGCCGGCATCGGGTTTCGCCTTGTCGACCAGGTGCAGCAGGCTTGACAGGTGCTCCCTCCGGCAGCGGGGGGGGAGCTTGTCCACCAGACCTGCGGCAAAAGTGGTCAACCCCACTCTGTCCCGTTGGCGCTGGGCGAAAAAGGCCAGGCTGGCCGTAAGATAGCGGGCGTATTCCATCTTGGAGACGGAACCCGAGCCATAAGCCATGGAGCCTGAGATGTCCAGCAGCAGGTAGACATTGGTGCTGGTCTCACCCTCATATTGCTTGACGTAGTGTCGGTCGGATCGGGCATACACTTTCCAGTCGATCTGGCGAATGTCATCTCCCTCGATATATTGACGGTACTGGGCGAAATCCACACTGAAACCCAGGTAGGGAGATCGATGCAGGCCGGAAATGAATCCCTCCACGACCGTGCGCGCCACCAGCTCCAGGTTGTTGATTCTGGCCAGGACGGCGGGGTCCAGGAAACGCAGCGGACTGTGTTCGGAGACCGTCCCAGCCTGGGGAGTCATTGGACTGCCTCCCTTGCGGGTGCCGACGCCGGCCTACAAGTCCGAGGCCGGGGCCGGCACGGCTTCGATCAGCTTGCGAATGACCGCGTCGGAGTCCACTTGTTCCGATTCGGCGTGAAAGTTGGTGAGGATGCGGTGGCGGAGGACGGGAGGCGCCAGTTCTCGGATGTCGTCCACCGACACGTTGTAGCGGCCCTGCAGCACCGCCTTGGCCTTGCCGCCCAGGATCAGGAATTGAGAAGCGCGCAGGCTGGCGCCGTAGTTGACCCAGGACTTGATGAAGTCGGGAGCGCTGGGATCGCTGGGCCGGGAGGCCCGGACCAGTCGAACCGCATATCGGGCAACCGAATCGGCAACGGGAATGCGGCGGACCACGCGCTGGAATTCCACGATGTCGGCCCCACCGATCAGAGGCTGGTAGCGAATGTCGCGCAGGGAAGTGGTGTCCTTCACCACCTGGATCTCTTCCGACTCCGAGAGATAGTCGATCAGAATGTTGAACATGAAGCGGTCGA
>JAPVWS010000029.1 GCA_027493295.1 Candidatus Versatilivorator vitaminiformans
GGTTGCGTTCCGGAAGGATGGTCATGCCGCTGATAATGACATCAAACTCCTCGGCGATCAGTGCCGGGATGATGTAGTTCCAGTCCGTCCGCACAAATTCAACCTCAACCCCCATGTCTTCAGCCAATCTGGTGGCGACGTCAATTTCAAAGCCGATCAACTCGCCGTCCGCATCGCAGGCCGACCAGGGTGCGAACAGGCCCAGCCCGACTCTCAGAACCCCACGGTCCTGGACCTCCTCGATGACGCTTTCATAACCCCACCAGAAGAAACCCTGGGCAACCGCCCGAGGGTTGAGACCTCCAATCAGGGCTGCAACGACCAAGACGCACACTACTTGCTTCCTTAGCATCAGACACCTCCTTTGAAAAAAGATCCGCTCCAACCTCGACCTGACAGTTCTTCAGCCATGTGGTAACCACTTAGACGATACAGTATGCCAAAAGTCGAGTGGATTTCAGCGCTGCAGTGCTAAAAACGACATGTAGCCCCCCACCTGGAAGAGCACAATAGTGGTGCCTCCAGACCCATTCCCGACTTGGACCATGAAGCGTGCTCCGTAGCGCCACCCCAAAGTCAGACTGGCACCGGCGGTTGGCGAAATGTCGCCGCCGTCATACTCAATGCCCGCACGCAGCGCTGGTCGCACCAGCCATCGGGAACGTCCCAGCAGCACCGACGTTCCCACCTGGTTGGCCGAGCCCGCCAGATCGGCGCATCGGTAATTCTCCACCATGCCGTACAGCGACACCGGCCCGCCAAACCGCCCGTTGATGCCCACGTAGTGTCCGGGGCAGGCAGCACTGTTGCCGCCTACTGTGCCGGCTTCCAGCATCACTCGCCCCGGCGGTTCCTGCGCCTGCACTTGCCAGGGCAGCACTGCGAGAGCGACACACGCGATCCATGGCTTCCGCGTCTCGATTCTCCGTTCCCCCTGGCTCAGGACTCTCCCGCTTCAAAGTTCCGGCGCACGACTACACTTCCCGCCATGCTGTGTAGCCACCGATGACGCCCGCTCGGGAATCCACGAGGCGGAGGGAGCGACCCTGTTTTGAATGCCCGGTACGGACATGGGCGGTGTGGGTTATCACAACCAACCCCCGCCTTTCATGGGGCGCTTCGTCGGTTGCTCGGTCGGCATGGAGGACAAACCGGCAGGAGGTCGAGCCCACGGCTTGGCCGAACGGTTACGTCCGCCAACGTCCTGAATGGTCCAATGGATTCCTGTTCAATTAGAGGGATCTATTGAGGGGAGTGAAACAGGACAAGTCACAGTAAGTCTATTATAATGAACAGTTACAATTTTTTTAGTGTAGTCGCCGCGTTCGCGGCTGTCAAGGAATTGGATTGCCCACAGGCAACGATACGTGTGGCCTCTGAGAGCGAAAATTGGGGCTGCGGCAGTTTCCGAGGTAATCTGGTATGCCAGAGACCGAGAAAACGCAGCCTGCACCGCTAGTCTCATGGATTAAAGGGATGTCTGAATAGCTCTGCAAAGAGATCCCAAAAGTACCAGGCGTTCCCGGCAATGAGCGACAGGCTGGTTGTCCTGCCGGGCAAGCCGTCAAGCCAGCGAATAGCCATGGCCGCCAGCAGATAGGCACCAACCGGAAACAATCCCCAAACCTCGAATCTCGGCGTTGCCGCCAGGTATGCTGAGGCCGGCAGGACAAGGGCAGCAGCCACAAGTAACAGGGTGGTCTTTCGCAGGAGCGCTCCGGCAAAGGCGACCAGAATACTGGCGGCCACGGCCGGCCAGAAGAACAGGGTGACTATCATGACTCCGATCCGCTGGCCTATGTTCTGCGGTGCCGGAGGCTCACCTGAGGATTTCCCGCGCCTTCTCGGACCGGCACGGCCCGCCCAGCGGCTCCACAGGACCGACGGCGGTCTAATTGATTACACCGTTTGACTACACCAATGACGGCCCCCGTTTCGTCTGGGAGCCGTGAAGACGGTGTCAGCCATACTGGCCGCAGCGTATCCGAAAGAGGCCTCCGCTTTCATCACGTCGTTGAAAAGCAAGGCGTTGCTGTCAGGAGCAAAGTTTATCGCAAATCTTCTTGTCGTGAGTCTCTGGGAGTAGAGATCGAAGACCCCACAACTTGTCGTGTCCTGCGGATACAGAACACTTGGTGACCGGAAAGAAAGGAGTCAAAATAGGGTGTAGGATCTCGTCTTTATCGGTGGCTTCGGACCACCCAAAACTGTCAAGATGCAGCAAAGGAGAGTCGTACGTGGTTGATTATAGGCGCACCAGCAAGTCAAGAAGTGCCAAGAGGGTTAGTGGGTCTGCCGGATTTCAGCGGTGGCGTCCATGTACTCTTTGCCCGCATTTACGCGCCGGAGACGGAACACGTGAGATCCTGTAGGCTTTTGAGATTTGTCACGATACATAAACGTGTATCTCCAGTTGTTCTCGTCTAGCTGTTTAATTGAGGACGTTCCCAGGGTTGCTCTTGTTGGCAAGAGATAAAAGGGGAGTCCTGTGGAGGTATTTTCTTCAGTGACACGGTGCGGGCTGTCCTTGGGGACGACCACAAATTTCTGGGAAATAAAGAGGATGGCACCAAGGGCGAAGCCTAGGACAAAGGCGCCCACTACAGCCGAGATGTGTACTTTGCTCCGCATATTGTCCTCCTTTTCTAGGTACCTTGCCTGACATTTCTTGACGGAGATTGATATACGAGTATATCGCACCTTTATTGTGAGAGGGGCTATACAAGTACATACAAGGACCCTCTTTCACGCCAGCCAACTGGAAGAATCAGCGTAGCGCGCCCCGGATCCGTAGGTGGTAGGAACGGCCGGTGACAAAAGTGGTTTGGACTGAACTGCAGGCACTGCATTATAATTAGTAGTTTACAAGTATTGGAATGTGGTCGCCGCATTCGCGGCTTAACTCCCCCACGCAACGTTCCCCGATGGCTCGCCCCGGGCTCTTGCCCGGGGCATTATTCCAAATAGAAAAGCACGTTTCCCCTTGCAGTGTTGTGGGTTTGGGGAGAGCTGCGAATGCTGCGGTTGACGTGGGTTACCCGGCGAGACGCTCCCTACGGGCCATCCTTATAGAGCTGCGTAGCTGCGGCTCAGGGTAGCCCCGGGCGGCAGCCCGGGGTCGTATGGGTTCTGCGCCAACCCAGCCGCGAATGCGGCGAATAGATAGCACCCGTTCCGAAACGCACTGCTTCCCCAAAAAAACGCCGACGACGACACGAGCACCCACCGCCGCCACCTTCCCCGCTCAACTCGAACCGCCGGAGCCGGCGTCCGGCGATCCAATAATCCAAAAAATCCTGTCCCAAAGCAATGTCGTGGGTTAGGGGAGAGCTGCGAAGCTGCGGTTGACGTGGGTTACCCGGCGAGATGCCCCCTACAAGCCATCCTTATAAAGCTGCGAAGCAGCGGCCTCGTGTAGCCCCGGGCGGCAGCCCGGGGTCGTATCGATTCCGCGCCAACCCAGCCGCGAATGCGGCGGCATTGAAAGTTCCAGAATCGTTCATCGCCGTCCAGCAGTGTCCATAACTGTCTTTTTTGTCAGTACTTTACCTGTGATTCCCAGTGACTCCACCCGCTTACATCATCCCTTGCAATCCACTGCCATCCCCCATATAATGTGGGAATGGATGCAGTAATCAACTCCGCCCGGCTGCTACCCGGGAGGAAGCGTAAGGGCCGCCATCCCGAAAAGGCCCTCTCGGCCTCTTTCCTTCGCTCCGCTCCGCCCGGAAGACACGCCGATGGAAACGGATTGTACCTCTTCGCCCAGCCCAGCGGAACCCGCAGCTGGATTCAACGCCTCGTCATCCGTGGCCGCCGCCGTGAGCTCGGACTCGGCCCCCTCGCCCTGGAAATTCTCGAGGC
>JAPVWS010000290.1 GCA_027493295.1 Candidatus Versatilivorator vitaminiformans
TCTGTTACCCCCAAGCCCTTTACATGGAGCCTATCAAGGTACTGAAAATCAACTCCTTTTCATCACGCCACCAGCGACCTGGTGAGAAATGCGGGCTAGGTCCGATTCGTTCCTGGATCACTCAAGACGAAAATTCGTTGAAAATGTTGATCCTTGAGAAATCGGCGGTCAGCAATGCATCACTTGTATTGAGCCTGCTTTATTTCGATTCGAAAGTCGTTTGCCGAAATCCTGATCACTTTGCACATCTCGTAGAGGCGGGAACGCAAGCGTTCACCGATGCGTTCTGCGAGCGTTTCCTGGCCGGCGACTACACTCCCGTCATGGAGCTTCCGAATGTTGGATTCTCGGTCCTTGAAATTCGACGTGATGAGAGTGGTGCGCTTCTGGTTGTAGCGGTGGTTGATGATGTAGGCGAAAGTGTCCCGAACCCAGTCGGTGGGACGTTCGGCTCCCAGGTCATCCAGAAGCAGGACGTCGCATTGCAACACGGGTTCGAGAATTTGCCATTCGGTGTTTCCTGCCACGGGATTGAAGGAACTTTGGATCTGCTTGAGCAGTTCCCGGAAGTCGTAGAAAACACACCAGGTTCCGTAGCGAAGCATCAGAGCGCGGATGATCGACACGGCCAGGTGGGTCTTCCCGACCCCGCAGTCGCCCAGGATGAGAAGTCCGCAGTCCACCAGGGGATAGTCCTCGACGAAGCGAGAGGCCATCATCTTGGCCTTGCCCAGTGTGGGGTGTTTGCGGTGCGGTAGAAAGCTCTCGAACCTGCACTCCTGATAGCGGGGCGGGATGCGGGCCGCCTCGATCAGCTGCTGCAACCTGCTCCGCTCGCGGCAGGGACAACGAGCCACACCCCGCTGCCCGGCCTGATCCATCCTCTTCCAACCGCTGCCGCCGCATTCCGGGCATTCAGGCACGGTTTCCACTGGGCTATCTCCTGTCCAGCCGTATGATTTTGGAGGGCGCCGTTCGCACCAGGGCGTTTTCCGCTTTGGAATCGAAACGGGAGGAGTGCTCGGCCAATTCAGACCCGATGACCTGCATGAATTCCCTCACCTCCTGCTGCATCTTTTCCATTTTGGCCCGCATGTTGAGAATGATTTCAACTCCTGCCAGGTTGACTCCCAGTTCACGGGTCAGGTTCAAGATCAACTCCAGTCTGTGCAGATCCCGCTCGGAGTAGAGCCTGGTATTTCCCCGGGAGCGCGAAGGCTTCAGCAGGCCATGCTTCTCATAGAGTCGCAGTGTCTGTGGATGAATGTCGTAGGCCGCGGCGACGTTGCTGATAGTATAGACGCTCTTGCGATGTTTCTTCATGTGGTCCGCCTCCACGTCCGGGGCAATGACAGTCTGGCTGGATTGGTTGTTCAGTACTGAGCCAGACCTGTTCGGGGATCGCCAGGATTGAGCTGCGCCAACTCCCGCAGGAGTTCCTTGCTGCGCTCATCCGCGATCTTGGGAACCACCACCCTTACTTCCACGAACTGGTCTCCGCGTCGGGCTGCTCTCAAGGAAGGGGCCCCTTTGCCACGCAGCCTGAATTTCTGCCCGCCTTGTGTTCCAGGGGGAATCTTCAACAGAGACCGGCCGTCTACGGTAGGGACCTGGATCTTGGCGCCCAATGCCGCTTCGGTGACTGTCACGGGAACCTTGCAATAAATATTGTCCCCCTTCCTTTCGAAGAAGGGATGAGGAGTCACCTTGGCTACCACAAAGAGGTCGCCCGAAGGAGCACCTCCCAGACCGGCTTCCCCCTTTCCGGCAAAGCGGATGCGAGAGCCGTTTTGTACACCGGCAGGAATCTTGGCCTCCAGCCTGGAGGGACTGCTGGTGCGTCCTTGCCCACTGCAGGAGGCGCATGGCCGGCTGTTGCGTCCCGTACCTCCACATCGATGACAATTCGTTGTCAGGCGGGTACGCCCTCTCATCTGGTCCAATTTGCCGGTCCCGCGACAGAAAAGACAGGTTCCCGCCCGGGCGGCCGATGCCTGGCCACTTCCCCGGCAGTTCCGGCAGACCTCCATCCGATCATAGGCGATTTGTGTTCGAAGGCCCTTCAAGGCGTCGTCAAAGCTCATCGAGATCTGGAATTCGAGGTCGCGCCCTTGTGGTCTCACCGGTTCGGATCGACCCTGAAACATCCGGGAAAAGAAATCGGAAAAACCCGAGCTTCCGAAGTCGGAAAGGTCAAATCCGGAGAAATCGAATCCGCCGCCACCCGGGGGCGGCCGAAAATTCTCCGAATAGGCGCCGTAGGCGTCGTAGACTTCCCGCTTCTTGGGATCGCTCAGGACGTCGTACGCCTCCGAGATCTTCTTGAAGCGTTCCTCGGATGCCCGGTCTCCGGGGTTGACATCGGGGTGGTATTTTCGAGCCAGTTTCCGGTACGACTTTCTGATGTCGTCAAGTGAGGCTCCACGGCCTACTCCTAGAGTCTTGTAGAAATCCTGTCGGTTCATTACAGGTCTCGGGGGAGGCGAAACCGGCTTCGGCCCTCACCTCGGTTGCAGCGGCTGCGAGTACCTGTCGCCAACCCTGCCATGCAAGCAGAGGGCATTGCGCCCGACAGGTACCCGCAGCAGGTCTTACTTCTTCTTTTCGTCGCTCTCTTCATACTCGGCATCGATGACCTCTCCCTCCGCGGCCGTCTCGTCGGAAGAGTCTCCAGGCGTGGAGGGCGTGGGATCGCCCTGAGGCGCGGCCTGCTTGTAGAGGACGTCGGCCAGCTTGTGGGTGGCTTGAGTCAACTCTTCGACAGCCGAGTTGATGCGCTCCGCACCCCCTTCATCGATGGCTTTGCGGCAATTCTCCAGGGCCGATTCAATGGCAGCCACGTCCGATTCCGGGACTTTGTCGCGATTCTCTTTCAACAGCTTTTCGGTGTTGTAGACAAGGTTGTCGGCGTTATTCCGGGCCTCTACCTCCTCCTTGTACTTGCGGTCCTCTTCGGAGTGCGCTTCCGCTTCGCGAGTCATCTCTTCGATCTCGTCCTTGGACAAGCCGCTGGAAGCGGTGATGGTGATGTTCTGCTCCTTGTTGGTGCCTAGGTCCTTGGCGGAGACATTCACGATGCCGTTGGCGTCGATGTCGAAAGTGACCTCGATTTGGGGAACGCCGCGGGCCGCCGGAGGAATCCCCACCAAATGGAACTTGCCCAAGGTTCGGTTGTCCTTGGCCATGCTCCGCTCTCCCTGCAGAACGTGGACTTCCACCGAGGTTTGACTGTCGGCGGCCGTGGAGAAAATTTCGCTCTTGCGAGTGGGGATGGTGGTGTTGCGCTCGATCAGCTTGGTGAAGACCGCTCCCAGCGTTTCAATTCCCAGGGAGAGGGGTGTCACGTCCAGCAACAGGAGATCCTTGACGTCTCCACCCAGAACTCCGGCTTGAACAGCGGCCCCAATGGCTACCACCTCGTCCGGGTTTACCCCTTTGTGGGGGTCCCTTTTGAAAAGCTCCTTAACGATTTGCTGCACGCGGGGGATTCGAGTCGAGCCGCCGACCAAAACCACTTCGTTGATGTCCTCGGGGTTGAGCCCTGAGTCCCTGAGGGCCAGCTTGCAGGGCTCGACGCTGCGCTGCAGGATGTCCTCCACCAAGCCTTCGAACTTGGCTCGAGTGAGCTTCATGTTCAAGTGCTTGGGTCCGGAGGCATCGGCCGTCACAAAGGGCAAATTGATCTCGGTTTCCAGAGTGGTCGAGAGCTCCATTTTTGCTTTTTCGGCAGCTTCCTTGAGCCGCTGCAAGGCCATCTTGTCCTGGGAGAGATCGATCCCCTGATCCTTGATGAACTCATCGACGATCCAGTCGATAATGCGCTGGTCAATGTTGTCTCCTCCCAAGTGGGTGTCCCCGTTGGTGGACTTGACCTCAACCACCCCCTCGCCCACTTCCAGAATGGAGATGTCGAAGGTTCCGCCCCCGAAGTCATAGACGGCAATGGTCTCGTCTTTCTTTTTGTCGAGACCGTAGGCCAGAGCGGCTGCCGTGGGTTCGTTGACGATTCTCAGAACTTCCAGACCGGCAATTTTCCCGGCGTCCTTGGTGGCCTGACGCTGGGAGTCGTTGAAGTAGGCGGGAACGGTGACCACGGCCTTGGTGACCGTCTGTCCCAGGTACTCGTCGGCCGCGGTCTTCATCTTCTGCAGAATCATGGAAGAAATTTCCGGCGGACTGTGTTCCTTTCCCATGATCGACACCCGTACGTCGTTGTTGGCGGCAGGAGTCACCTTGTAGGGGACGATCTTCATCTCCTCGTTCACTTCCGCATACTTGCGCCCCATGAAACGCTTGATGGAATAGATCGTATTCTCCGGATTGGTTACCGCCTGCCTCTTGGCGACCTGTCCTACCAACCGTTCACCTCCCTTGGCGAAGGCCACGGTTGAAGGAGTGGTTCGACTGCCCTCGGGGCTGGTAATGACAGTCGGCTCGCCCGCCTCCATCACGGCCACGACTGAATTGGTCGTGCCCAGATCGATGCCGATGATCTTGCTCATGGTCTGAGACCCTCCTCAATGATAATTTGTAAAATCAGTAACTTAGGGCACTTGCACGACGCATTGCGCAAGCGGACAGAATATAATATCTGAGTGTTTGCCTGTCAAATAACCATTAGTTGGCACCTATAACATCCGGTTTCGTCCCAATGGTTTTTCCAAAGCGAAACGGACCGGGTGCCGTTGGATTTCCTCTCCCGTGTCTGTTATCTTCTAGCCTTGTCTTGCCTGGAATTCCCATATTCCAATGCCGCTTCCAGTCTCCTTTTCCTTCCGTTTCCGGGACCAGCGTGTTTTTGGTCGCCTGATCTTTGCCTTGCTGTTGTTTCTGTCGATTGCAATCGGCGCGCTCAGTGGGTTGCTGATCGTCTACAAGAGCGATCTGCCCCGAGTTCAGGAACTCCAGGACTACCGTCCCAATGTCATCACTGAACTCTATTCGGACGATGGAAGAACCGTGGGGTCCTTCGCACTGGAGCGCCGAGTGGTCATCAGCGACGACGATATTCCCCAACTGCTTCGCGATGCCCTGATCGCTACCGAAGACAAGAACTTCGAGAGGCATTGGGGGGTGGATGTGACTGGTGTTGCTCGGGCCGTGGTCAAAGCGGCCATGGGAGGCGGGAGGATCCGAGGCACCAGCACGATTACTCAGCAACTGAGCCGGCTCTGTTTCCTGACCGCCGAAAAGAGCTTCAAGCGAAAGTTCCAGGAGTTTCTGTTCTCCATTCAAATTGAACGCTTCTATACAAAGGCGCAGATACTGACCCTCTATTGCAATCAGGTGCCGCTGGGGCACCGCACCTTCGGGTTTGAGGCGGCTGCTCAATTCTATTTCAGCAAGGAGTTGAAGGACCTGAGTCTGGATCAGATTGCCGTGCTGGCCGCGCTTCCCGCTATCGCCCACCTGGGGTCTCCAATGCAGATGGAAAACCGGGTAACAGTCCGCCGCAACTACGTGCTGCGGCGAATGGTGGCGGAGGGGAAGATTACCCGGGAAAGGGCGGAGGCAGCCAGCCAAGCGCCCCTCGGATTGCGCATTGCTTCCCGGGTTAGCGAGCGGGCCCCCTATTTCACCGAGGAGGTTCGAAAATACCTGGCAGAAACCTACGGATTCCGGACAGTCAGGGAGAGAGGCTTGAGAGCCTATACCACCCTCAATCTGGAAATGCAGGCAGCCGCCGTTGAGGCTTTGACCAGTGGCTTGGAGGCTTATGATCAGAGGCACGGCTGGAGAGGGGCTGAGACCAATGTGATGACCCGGACGAAGGGGGACCTGGAATCCTATCGGCACAAGGATTGGATCAAGCCTCCGCTCCCGGGGCAACGGCGGGTGGGTCTGGTGGTCGAAGTCACCGATAGGACCGCCCAGGTGAGAATCGGCCGCTATCGGGGAACCCTCTTGCGATCGGGAGCCCGTTGGACCGGAAAGCGTTCGCTCAGACGGCTTCTCAAAGTCGGAGACCTGGCCTTGTTCCGGGTCACCGCTGTCGACTCCCCTGACCGGTCGCTAGGAGTGGAGCTGAGTCAAAGGCCGAAGGTGCAGGCAGCACTTGTGGCCATCGACAATGCCAGTGGCGAAATCAAGGCCATGGTGGGCGGACATGATTTTGGGCGGAGCAAGTTCAATCGCGCCACCCAGGCCTACCGGCAACCCGGTTCAGCCTTCAAGCCCTTTGTCTACACGCTTGCATTGGAAGAGGGCATGACGCCGGAGGACCTGATCGAGGATGCGCCGATCAGTTTTCCCGGTAGCGATGGAACCTGGAGTCCCCGGAACTACGATGGAAGGTTTGAAGGCTCGATTACTTTGAGACGGGCATTTGCCCGCTCCCGCAATGTTCCTGCAGTCAGGTTGGCGAACCGATTCGGCATCGAGCAGGTCCTCCGGTCCGCCCGGCGATTCGGCATCTCCAGTCCCGGGCTGGCTCCCTATTTGCCGGTGGCGCTCGGCGCCGCCGAGGTGACTCTGCTGGAAATGACTTCGGCTTACAGTGCCTACGGGAACGATGGGGTTCGGATTACACCCCGTTACCTGCGGAAGGTGACCGACTATGAGGGGGCAACCCAGGAGGAACAACTGGCCGAGGTGAGCGACGTGGTTTCCCGTGAGACAGCCAGAACCATGGTGGCGTTGCTGCAGAGCGTGGTCCAGGAGGGAACGGCCCGTCGGGCCCGCGCCCTCAATCGCGCAGTCGCAGGCAAGACGGGGACAACCAACGACTACACCGATGCCTGGTTCATCGGTCTCACTCCCAGTCTAACCTGTGGCGTCTGGGTGGGTTTCGATGAGAAGCGATCGCTGGGCAGAGGAGAAACGGGAGGCAGGGCAGCCCTACCCATCTGGATTGATTTCGTTCGCCGGGTGACCCGGAAAATGGCTGCCGAAGAGTTTCCTTCTCCAATCGTCCCCGACGCTTGACCGCATTGCCTGAAACAATTGAGGACTATCCGCAAAGGTAAAAAGAGGAATCCACGAAGGGGTGCCAACCACAGGAAACTGCAGAAACAACCTGGCGTGTTCGCCCGCCGCAATCTGGGGGCGCCGCGTACACCCCCCACCGCATCAGCATTCGCTTGAGGGTTCGGCGACTGCCCCCCACCGCATCAGCCTTCGCCATTCGGCTCGGCTTCTGCGACTCCCCCCTTGAGGGGGAGTCGGTGAGACAAGGGCTTCGCCCGCAGTCGAACCGGTGGGGGGGACGAAATCGGCGAGGTCGCCACATAGGAGATCCATCCCGCAGTCGAGCTGGTGGGGGCGAGTTCCCGCTCACCGGGAGTTTAGGGAGTCCGAGTTTTTATCCGTCTCGGTGGCGCCTTCAAACACCTCTTGAATTACCTGAGCCGTTCCTTCGGTCATATCCCAGTGAGACAGATCGGAAATCTCCACGAACCGGACTTCGCTGGCGTCGCTGGCGGGTTGCGGCAAACCGGCAACGATCCGACAGACATAGTCCACGATCACGTAGTGGTATTCGATGTCGCCCCGCTCATCCCTCAGGAGATGCTCCACCACCTTGCCGATCCTCAATGGACGAACCTCCAGACAGGTTTCCTCCCGAGTCTCCCGGATGACGGCGGCTTCCAGCGTTTCCCCAAGACGCAAGCGTCCTCCGGGGACCGACCATTTGCCCAGGGACGGGGCCTTTCCGCGCCGTACCAGGAGTATCCGGCTTCCTCGATAGATCAGGGCGCCTACCGCACAGACGGGAGCCGAAGGATAACGCCGGGAGGTGCAGTCGTCGGTTCCGGGGCTTTTGCCGGACTTGTCGATCCCCACCGGTGAAACCTCCCGCCGTGGAACACGGGCTTAGAGAAAAAACCACAAGGCCAGACTGACCAGGCTGAAATAGAAACAGAAAACAACGATCCCGTACCCCAGGATCTCCCGAAATTCCAATCCGGTGGCGGTAATGAGGGGAAGTGCCCAAAAGGGGTGGAGCAGGTTGGTGGCCATGTCCCCCCAGGCGTAGGCAAGAACCACCTGGTTGATGGGAACGCCCAGATTCTCCGCGGCCGCCACCAGGTAGGGAGCCTCAATGGCCCACTTGGATCCCCCGGAAGGCACAAAGTAATTCACGATGCCCGAATACCAGTAGACCAGCAGAGGCAGTGTCCTGGGGGAGGCAATCGAGACAAAGGCGTTCCCCAGGATTTCGGACAGTCCCGTGCCCTTGATGATACCGAACATTCCCGCGTAGAAGGGGAACTGCAGAATGATCCCGTGGACGAAGGTGACTGCCTCCTTTGCCGAGCGACCGACCGAGTCCGGGCTGGGATGCAGCGCGATTCCCAGGAACAGCAGCAGGAAATTGATGCTGTTGAAGGTCACCTGGAGCTCGTTGTCCAACCATGTCGTCACCACCCAGGCAAGGCCGCAAGCTCCCAGCAGTGCGTTTAGCCAATAACCGCGGTCCAGGACGGAAGCCAGCGATGGCCGCTTCCCGCTGAACGCCGAGGCCGGCTTGGGGGCTTCGTCGCCTCCGAGGCCGGCTCGCTGGGCCAGCGCTTGCTCGGGGGAAAGCGGTGTCCAGCGCGCCAATTGCCAGACCAGGAAAGTCAGGCTGATCAGGACAGCCAGCGTCAAGAGCAGGTTGAACGGGTGAAATATCGTCAACTCCGTGGGAATCAAGCCGATCTCACCTTCAAGGAAGTGTCCCGGGGTTGCGACCAGAAGAGGTGCGGAGGCTGAAAGGCCGGCGTGCCAGGTGCACCCCAGGCCCAGGTAGGCGACGGCAACGATCAGTCGCAGGTCGAGCTGAGGGACTCTCCGGGCCAAAAGGCGGGCCAACACGGCTCCACCCACGATTCCCAGCGCCCAGTTGACCCAGCTCAGGGCCATGGAGAGCAGGGCCAGGCCGGCGATGGCGTTCCTGGGGGTGTGAAAGAGCGAAGTCAGCAGGTCCAGCAGGCGCTTGACGAGTGGCGAGGAAGCCAGCAGGTAGCCGGCCACCAGCATCAGGCACATCTGCATGCCAAACTCGAGCAGGACCCAGAATCCGTCCCCCCAGTACCCGATGCAGTCCACCAGAGAGGCTCCGCCTATGAGCCAGCCTGCCAGGAAGATTATCAAGGTGAGCCCGGCGGCGATCGAGAATGCGCTGGGCATCCATCGCTCGCTCCATTGGGTGAGCCATAGGGAAATCTTGAGGACTCTTTGCATGGAATTCCTGTTCGTGTCTGCTGGCTTGTCTGCAACAAACGCCGCTACTCAAGCAGCCGCAGCTTGTGGAACCCGTTTGAACCGCCCTGTCGCACGGTCCGGAGCCGCGCCTTGCCCCCCACCGCATCAGCCTTCGCCATTCGGCTCGGCTTCTGCGACTCCCCCTCAAGGGGGGAGTGATAGAGTTCTACTGGTAGCCTTGTGCTGGCC
>JAPVWS010000291.1 GCA_027493295.1 Candidatus Versatilivorator vitaminiformans
GCTGCAACCGCTGCGCCCCGCCCTGGAAGCCCAGGGGCTGCCCACCGCGCGCCAACTCAACCGGATGCCGGACGGCCGCCTGGTCCGCTACGCCGGCATGGTCATCTGCCGCCAGCGGCCGGGGACGGCGGGGGGAGTCACCTTCATGACCCTGGAGGACGAAACCGGCTTCGTCAACCTGGTCATCTGGAAACAGACCTTCGAGCGCTATTCCCTGCTGGCCAAAACGCTTTCCTGCATGGGGGTCACCGGAAATCTGCAGGTGGCGGAAGGGGTCACCCACCTGATCGTGCAGAAAATCTGGAAGCCGGAGCTGGAACAGGGATCACTGCGCCTGAAGAGCCGGGACTTTCACTGACAACAGATGATCGGGGCGCCACCACTTCCCTACCACAATGGCAGACATGCCGGTAGTCTGCCGACTCGCCCAGTGGCAAGCGCGAATATTTGACTTATACGTTTGACGTACGATACAGAACGTCCTACCATCAGGCCTGTGATTCGTTCGTTTTCAGACGGCAAGACCCGCCGGTTGTTCCGGGATGACCGTCGAAGAGGTTTTCGCGGCCTCGACTATGAGCGGGCCTTGATGTTGCTCGATGCGCTTGATGCCACGCCCTCGCTCGATCCGCTCCGCGCGCTTCAGGCCGTGCGACTCCACGCGTTGACCGGAGACCGGTCGGGACGATGGGCGATGACGGTCAACCGGCGCTGGCGGGTGACGTTTCGATTCGAGGGCGGCGATGCTCACGAAGTCGCTATTGAGGACTATCACAAGGGGTGACCCCCAGGAGACAGGCAATGACGCGATTAAAGACACATCCCGGCAGCGTGCTGCGGGCGGAGTTGGCGGCGAGAGGCATGAGCGCGAACCGACTTGCGCTCGCCATCCGAGTACCTGCCAACCGAATTACCTCCATCCTGCGCGGCCAACGGGCAGTCACAGCCGAGACCGCGGTGCGCCTTGGCCGTTTTCTTGGAACCGGCCCCGAGTTCTGGATGAATCTTCAAAGCGCATACGATGTATCGGTGGTCGAGAGCGCAAAAGGTCGTGTGATCGAAGACGAGGTTCCAACCGGCAAACGACCACGCAACCAACCCTTGACGGCAAGTCTTCCTTAAGATTAGACTAGCTTTCAACTAGTTTATTTCTTGTTCAGGAGACTAACATGTCTGAAGTCGGCGCGTTCGAGGCCAAAACTCATCTTCCCAGGTTGCTGGAACGGGTCCGGAAGGGCGAGCGCTTTGTGATCACCAAGCACGGCAACCCCGTGGCCGAACTCATTCCATTCAGGAAACGCGATCCGGAAAAGATTCGCGCAGCCATTGACGACCTCAAGGCATTTCAGGAAGGCCACAGCCTGGGTGGATTGCCGGTCCGGGAGCTGATCGAGGAAGGGCGCAAAAACTGATGCCGTTTGTCTTGGACTGCTCGGTAGCCATGGCGTGGCTATTTCTCGACGAGGGCAACGATTCTACCGATGCATTACGGGAGAAACTCGTAACGGAGCACGCGGTTGTGCCCGCACTATGGCCCATCGAGGTCGGAAACGCGCTATTGGCTGCCACGAGGCGCGGCAGGCTTTCCGAGGAGGATTGGCCGCGAATTCGCAATGACTTCGCGGAGCTACCGATCGAAATCGATACGGATTCATGCGCCAGGGTGTTGGACAGGGTATTGCCCGTGGCCAGGGATCATAAGCTGTCCGTATACGATGCGACCTACCTGGAACTGGCAATGAGGCTATCCCTGCCACTTGCCACGCTGGATCGACAACTGGCCGCAGCCGCCCGAGGGGCCGGGATCGAGGTTATTTGAGAGCTTCCTAACAGATGAAGAAAGAACAGATGGTGAGCATAAAGCTTCCGTCAGAGTTGGTCCGCGAATTGGAGCTTATTGAGAATGTGGAGCAGTCCGACCGCTCAACCACGGTGCGCCGGCTGCTCTCGAAGGCCATCCGGCAATGGAAGCCGGAACACTACGCCAGGCTATACGGCAACGGAAAGGTGACACTGGAACGGTCTGCTCGCGATGCCGGTGTGTCCTTTTGGGAGATGTTGGACTATGCCCGCGCCAGAAAGATATCGGCCCAGTACGACCTCGAAGACCTCCGGCAGGACCTGGGAACCATCTCCGGCAACCTGCAGGACCAAGCGTAAGGTCGCTATCAAAATAGTTTGCATTTGACCATGGTATCGTCACGCCAACCTAACCCGAATGAAGAGAACTGCCATGGAAAAAGACCGCAGCAAAGCGGGAGGCACCCAAACCATCAAAGCGTCCGAGTTCAAGGCCAAGTGCCTGAAGCTGATGGACGAGGTGGCGGAGAACGGCAACCAGATCGTTATCACCAAGAATGGGCGTCCTGTCTCGCGGCTGGTGCCCTACCGGAACAAGCCGCAAATGTTTTTCGGTCGCCACCGCGACAAAATTCGAATCCTTGGCGACATCGTCTCTCCGATGCCTGCGGAATGGCTTGAGGCAACTGACGACAGCGGAGAGGATCTGTTTTGATACCCCTCGACACTCACGTTCTGTTGTGGCAGGAGCAAGGCGACCCGAGGCTGGGGCCCCGAGCTCGCCGCCTGTTTGAGCGCGCGTTGCAGGAAGGCAGTGTGGCCGTTTCGGGGAGCCAATCGACGGATCGAGCAAACCGAGTTTCTCCAATCCGCTCTGCATCGGTGCTTGGCTACGACTCCCGTTCCAGCACGTAGTCGGCGATCTCGAGCAGTGGCCAGGCAGCTTCTCCCAGGAAATCAAGGCCGGACTTGGCCTCGGAAATCCACCGCTGCGCTTCCTCTCTGGCACCCTCCACGCCCAACAGGCTGGCAAAGGTCACCATGTCCCGCGCCTGGTCGCTATGGGCGGCTTTACCCATCTGCTTCGGGTCGCCCGTTACATTGAGAACATCGTCAACGATCTGGAAGCCCAGGCCCAGCCCTTTGCCGTAGCGCCGCAGAGCCTCCAGCACCCTGGAGTCGGCCCCAGCCAGCAGGCCCCCGCATTCCAACGAGGTCTCAATCAGTGCTCCGGTCTTGCGCCCGCAGGTCTCTTCCAGGGTTTCCTTTCTTCCATCCCTGGCGTCGTTGGAGATATCCATGACCTGGCCGCCCACCAAACCCACTGTCCCAATGGCCCGGGCCACCGCGCGGGCCGCTTTCAACTGCGCGCCCGCGGGAAAACAGTCCTTTCCGTCTTCCACCAGCAGACACTCGAAGGCCAGCGCGGTCAGGGCGTCACCCGCCAGGACGGCCATGGCCTCTCCGAAGACCTTGTGGTTGGTAAGCAGCCCGCGACGATAGTCGTCATCGTCCATGCAGGGAAGGTCGTCGTGGATCAGCGAATAGGTGTGGATCAGCTCCAGCCCGCAGGCCGGCACCAGGATGGCGTCCCGGCTGCCGCCGGCAATCTGGTAGGCGGCGATGACCAGGATGGGGCGAAGGCGCTTCCCGCCGGCCAAGACGCTGTAGCGCATGGACCGGTGGATGACGCCAGGCTCCTCGCCCTCCGGAGGCAGGACCCGATCCAGGGTCCGGTCTACCTGAACCCTTTTTTCCTGCAGATAGGCTTTCAATCGAGGGGACACGGCCAATCCCGGATCGTCGTTTCCAGTATCTAGATCCTGCAGTGAGCCAGGCCACGCTTCTCCAGGTACTGCTGGTGGTATTCCTCGGCTCGGTAGAAGGTTGAGGCCGTCGTTATCTCGGTCACGATGGGGCGTGGATAGCGGCCGGAGGCGTTCCGCTTCTCCTTGGACTCCCGGGCCGCCGTTTCCTGAAGGGGGTCGTGATAGAAGACGGCCGAACGATACTGGCTTCCGAAATCGGGCCCCTGTCGATTCAGGGTGGTGGGATCGTGATTCTCCCAGAAGATGTCCAGCAATTGCTCATAGGTGACCTTGGAGGGATCGTACTCGACGTCGACCGCCTCGGCGTGACCGGTGGTGTCGGTGCACACCGCCCGGTAGGAAGGATTCTCCAGCGTTCCTCCCGTGTAGCCCACGGAAGTGGACAAGACCCCTTCGACTTGCCGAAAGGTGGCCTCGACTCCCCAGAAGCAGCCGGCTGCAAACGTGGCCCTGGCCATAGGTGCTCTCCTTTCTACTTCAGACCCCTGTTGAGACTTGCGGGCCAAGCCAGTATAGCGGATTTCCGCCGGGAGCTGGCGCCGAAGGACAGGATTCGGCAACAGGGAATACCCATCGGGGATAATCGGCCGTCATTCTTTTGAATTGTTGTATGATCGGTGGCCGTATCCGATCCAGGGAGGGGCGATGGAAGCGATTTGGGCGGCAGCCGGCTGCCTGGTCACCTATTTCATTTTCTATCGATTCTATGCCCGCTACCTGGGGCGGTGGGTTTTCCGCCTGGACCCCGACAGGCCGACTCCGGCCCACCAATTGAGGGACAATGTCGACTATGTCCCCTGCCGCCGCAGCGTTCTGTTCGGACACCACTATGCCTCCATCGCCGGACTCTCACCCATGCTGGGGCCGGCCATCGCGGTGATTTGGGGATGGCTTCCCGGCATGCTCTGGGTCGTGTTCGGCACCCTCCTCATCGGAGCCGTCCACGATTTCGGGGCCCTGGTCCTGTCCATGCGCAACCGGGGCCTGAGCATCGGCAAGGTGGCCGA
>JAPVWS010000292.1 GCA_027493295.1 Candidatus Versatilivorator vitaminiformans
CCGCAAATCCGCAAGCGATCATCGCCGGAGTCACCCTCTCGTGCAGCAGCCTCCCGTTCTGATTATCCTGTGCATCCTGTGCATCGATGTTGGATGGATGGTCCTTCTGGATGGATCTGCCACGTCGCGGAGATCGCGCCCGGGCGATTTGGGTACGGCCGGGGCGGCTTGCTCAACGGCCGTCATTCCGGCAGCGGCTTTCCCCGGGTTTCCGGGGCAACCGGAAGGACGCAGACGCCCACCAGGTAGATTCCGGCCAGAGAGATTGCAGCCGAACGGAAGGGGCTGGCAAAGCCGGCGTCTTCAAAAAGAACCGTCAGCGTTCCCAGGGTCAAGGGTCCCACGGCCGCGATGATGCGGCCCACGTTGTAGCAGAAGCCCACCCCGGTGCTGCGCAAGTGGGTCGGGTAGAGCTCGGGGAAGTATATGGAGTAGCCGCCGAATACCATCAGGTTGCAGAAACCCAGCACGGGCACCATCCAGAGAACCTGGGCGGGGCTCTCCAGCCAGCCGAAGGTCCAGATGGTCGCCCCCAGGCCCAGCAGGAAGGCGACCGCGAAGGCAGGCCGCCGCCCCACCCGGGCGGTCAGCAGCGTGAAGGCGAAGATGCCGCCGAAGGCTCCCACATCCTGGAGCAGCGTCCCCATGCTCACGTACCAGTTCCTGGTCTCGGCCGAGACATCGGCCAGAGCTTCCCGGATCAGTTCGGGAGACCAGAAGCCGATTCCCCACAGTCCGATCACCCCCGAGATCGCCAGGGTGAGGCCGACCAGGGTGTGACTCCTCCAGCGTGGCACTCGAAACAGTACAGATAACGCCACCCCAGCGGCAGGACCACGAAGCTGATGGCCGACCCCAGGATGTTCCCGACCGCCGAGAGTGCCTGAAGCAGCCCCAAGGCGTGGGCGCGGGCGCGCGCGGGCATGACCTCGGCCACCAGGGCGACCCCGGCGGCAAATTCTCCGCCCACGCCCAATCCGGTGAGGAACCGGTAGAAGGTGAAATCGACCCAGCTCACCGACAGGGCTGAGAGTCCAGTGAAGGCGGAATAGATCAGGATGGTCAGCAGCATGGTCTTGGCGCGTCCCCAGCGGTCGCCCAAGATGCCGAAGACGAACCCTCCGGTGGCCCACCCCAACATGAAGACCGCCGTCGCCACCCCGCCGTACCAGGTCACTTGGCTGGCCGGAGTCCCCGGCGGCAGCAGATCCACCAGCGCCGGCCCCCTGGCCAGCACAAAGATGCGCTGGTCCATGGTGTCGAAGAGCCACCCCAGGGAGGCCACGATCAGGACCCACCAGTGGTAACCGGTCATTCCCCGGTACCAGGGTCCCGACTGGTTGGGGCTATTCATGTCGCGCTCAGCCATGTCGCCGCTCAAGGGTCCGAAATTCGGCGCGCCGGGGTCCATTCCCGTCGCCCATCCCGGCCCGGTCCTATCCCTGCTCGGCCGGCTCCACCGCTCCCTCGTGCATCCAGCGCTTCAGCAGTGGCACCAGGAGGAAGCAGACCACAGCCGACCCGATGGCCGTCAGTGCGATGCTCCCGAACACATCGCCATAGACGTGCACGGTCTCCTTGGGTACCGGGACCAGACCCTCACCATAGCCCCCTTCGGTGACACCGGTGAACTGGGCGATGATGGCCGCCAGAAATTGGGAGAAGGCGGTCGCCAGGAACCAGGCTCCCATCACCGTGCTCACCAGGCGCGCCGGGGACAGCCGCGTCACCATGGAGAGCCCCACCGGGGAGAGGCAGAGTTCCCCGGTGGTATGGAGCAAATACCCCAGGAAGATCCATCCGAGGGCCACCATGCCCCGTTCGTCGGCGTTCTGGGCACCGTACCAGAAGGCTCCGAATCCAAGCCCCAACTGCAGCAGTCCCAGGGAGAACTTGAGTGGCGTGCTGGGTTCCAGGTCGACCCGCCCCAGAAACGTCCACAAGGCGCTGAATGCGATCCCGAACAGCAGAATGTAGATCGGGTTGACGGCCTGAAAGACCGAGGCCGGGCTCTCGGACCCGCCGATCGACATGCCCCGGTTGCCCGGGGTCACCACCCATTCAAGCCGCTCGCTTCCCCCCGATGCACCCGCGGCGGCCCGAAGATAGGTGAGGCCGCTCATGGTCAAGCGGTCATCCCGGGTTGCCGAGGCGACCAACTGCTCCACCTCTTTCCCGGCGAGGTTTCCCTTGCGTCTCTCATCGATGCGGATGGCCTCTTCGATCCGTTGCTTCATCCGCGGGCTGGCATTCCGATGGCCGAGCTGCTCCTGGGTGAGCAGCGGCAACCCCATCAGGACGGGATCTCCGGTCTGAACCGGAATGCGGAAGGTGAGGGACACCACGTACATCCGTTCCCGGGGCACCTTGTCCAGCCGGAGGGTCTCCATGCCCAGGTAGACCAGCGCCACCAGCCCGGCCAGCATCAGGATGAGGCCGGCCGGCGTGCTCATCTGGGCCAGCACATCGGCCGAAACCTGCAGGACCGCATTGCCGCTGGATTTGAGGCTGTCCACCACTGCGGAGGGGATGACGGTGACATTGCGGTTGGCCGAAACCAGCAGGGCCAGCACCGGAATCGACAGCAGCGAGAGCAGGTAAACCGACCACTCGGCGGAGATCGGACCGGCCACCGACTTGCGCAGCCGTTGAGGATCCGAAGGAGCCCCCACTTCAGCCGGCAGCCCAC
This sequence comes from Candidatus Versatilivorator vitaminiformans, assembly GCA_027493295.1. GTDB lineage: Bacteria > Acidobacteriota > Terriglobia > Versatilivoradales > Versatilivoraceae > Versatilivorator > Versatilivorator vitaminiformans. Next base: position 2,690 of record JAPVWS010000292.1, read on the forward strand.
CCCGGCCCAGCGCCACCCAGGCGATCGCGCCCGCGATCAGAAGCGCGACACCCACAAAGATATTGACTCCGGTGGAAAAGGGGTTGTCGGGACGGAAGTAAAAGAGCCCGAGGGCTGCCGCCACGGCGCCCGACATGATCAGAACCTGGGTGATGCGGACCGGAGCCACAAAGACGGCCAGACCGGTGAGCATGCCCAGGGTAGCCAGTCCGAAGCCGTAGTGCCAGCCATAGGTCTCGCCGATGTAACCGCACAGCAAGGGCGACATGGCCGCCCCCAGGTTGATCCCCATGTAGAAGATGGTGAAGCCGGTGTCCCGCTTGGGACTGCCCTGCGGATAGAGCGAACCCACCATGGTGGAGATGTTGGGTTTGAAAAATCCATTGCCCACGATCAGCAGGGCCAGGGCCAGGAAGAAGGCCACGTCGCTTTCCGCCGACATCATCAGGTGACCGCCGGCCATCAGCAGACCGCCCAGAACGACCGCTCGCCTGGCGCCCAGCAGCCGGTCGGCCAGCATGCCGCCGAAAAGTGGGGTCATGTAGACCAGCGCCGTGTAGGCCCCGTAAATGGCGTAGGCATCCCTGTCGCCGTAGCCCAGGAAGCCCTTGAGCATGTAGAACAGGAGCAGGGCCCGCATCCCGTAAAAGGAAAAGCGCTCCCACATCTCGGCAAAGAACAGGGTGAACAGGCCGGTCGGATGGCCGAACAGGGTTCCAGGCTGCTGCGCATTCATCGGCTGTGCTCCTTGATCGTCGAGTCGAGACTACGGAGAATTCCGGATTGGGGGGCTGGGAAGGCGGCTTTCGGCGCGGTGGGATTTATCCACCTCAGGGCTAGCATAAGGAAATTTCCCGGGGTTTGCAACGGAGGGTGGGCCACCCTCCGGCCAATGGAAATGCTCCCGCCACGGCGAAGGTCGGGATGGCCCCGCCACCAGTCCGGCGGGACCCGGAACTTCTTGTTTTTCCAACTCGTAAAGAGGAGATCTGAGAACTATTCTCGCGTATAATGCGGCGGTGTGCCCGGTCCCGCGCGGGACCCATCTTCCCCAGGCCGGATGCAACTGAAAATGGTCAACCGTACCGGAGGTCTTCCATGAACAAAGAGTCGAATGAGAGCTGGCGCGGCAAAGTCGGCAAGCTGAATGAAGCCGAGATCGCTGAATTTCTTTCAGGGCCTGAATTCTGCCGGCTGGGGTGTCTGGATGCGGACGGCTGGCCCTACGTGGTTCCCTGCTGGTTCGAGTACGCCGACGGAGGCTTCTACATCATCCCCAGAGGCCGTTCCGCCTGGGCCAAGCACATACAGCGGGACGGACGTGTGTTTCTCTGCATCGACGACTCCACCATCTACAACCGGCGCGTTCTGGTCAAGGGTGAAGCCACCGTGCTGGAGGAAGCCAACGTCGGCGGCCGCTGGGTGGAGATCGGGCACAAGATGGCGCTTCGCTACCTGGGGGAACGAGGTCCCGACTACCTGGTGCCGACACTGAACGAGCCCCGCTGGCTGCTGTTCGTGAAACCGATCACCATGAAGACCTGGCAGGGAGTCAATTGGGCCAAGAAGTACAAGCATTCGGATTGGTAAACCAGGCCTCGCCGAACCGCAAACAAGGGACCACGGGGCCCATGGAAAACAGCAATACCCAAGCTGCCCTGCGGTATCACCGGCAGACCAAGCACTCCTACCACAGCGTCCGGTTCGGTTCCCATACGCTGGATTGGACCACCCGGCCCGAGCCCTTCAAGGTCTATTCGGACCTGCAACGCATTCCGCTGCCTGGCCAGTGGCAGGACTCCGAACTCCCTGCCCTGGCGTCGCTGCTGCCGTTGGATTCTCCCGCCCCGCGCCGGTCGGTCCCCGACCTGGAAGACCTGGCAAGGCTTCTCTATTGCAGCGGCGGCATCACCAAGCGAAAGCCCTACCCCGGCGGGGACATCCTGTTTCGGGCGGCCTCCTGCACGGGAGCGCTCTATGAGATCGAGCTCTACGTGGTCTGCGGCGATCTGAACGGGTTGCCGGCGGGAGTCTACCACTTCAACCCCCGGGACTTTCTGCTGGAACGTCTGCGTTCGGGTGACTACCGCGGCCTGCTGGCAGCGGCCACGGGCCGGGAACCGCAACTGTCCAGGGCTCCGGTGACCATTGTCTCGACCGGAACCTACTGGCGCAACGCCTGGAAGTACCGGGCCCGCACCTACCGTCATTTCGGTTGGGACAACGGAACCATGCTGGCCAACCTGTTCGCCATGTCGCGGGCCTTGGGCTTCCCGCACCGGCTGGTGCTCGGGTTTGCCGACCGGGAGGTCGATAGCTTGCTGGGCCTGGACACCGACCGCGAAGTCACCCTGTCGCTGGCAGCCATTGGTGGTTGCGGGGAGGAAGTGTCCAACAACTGTCCCCCGCTGGAACCCTTGCCGGCACAGACCGGCGCTGCCCACGGCGAGGTCGACTACCCGGAGATGCGGGAGATGCACGCCTCCACCCATATCGGCTCCGCCGAGGAGTCGAGCGCCTGGCGCGGGAGCATTGGCCGGCGATCGGAGGCGGTCCAGGGCAAACGCCTTCGTTTGGAGCCCCTGTCGTTGAGCGAAATCCCTGCCGAGCCGCTCGAGCCGGTCATTCGGCGGCGAGGATCCAGCCGACGCTTTGCGCAGGCGCCCGTCTCCTTT
>JAPVWS010000293.1 GCA_027493295.1 Candidatus Versatilivorator vitaminiformans
CTCCAGGCCTGTCCCGCTCGGCAGGGAACCGATGTCCGCCCGAAAACGCCGTTATTCTAGGCGTTTTCGGGCGGACATCGGTTCCCTGCCGAGCGGGACAGGCCTGGAGCGGGAAGATAAGGTCGAAACGACTGCCTGGGCTGGAATAGGCAAAGCGGTTTTTAACGGAATCTAGCAGGCATGCCGATGAGAATGGAAGCGGTTGCCGGCGACGCCCACGGCCAGCAGAACTTCAGGTGGGAGGTGCCGCGCCAGGTGCAGGACAGAGGTAATAGAAGGATCCACTCCCGGACCCCAAAAGGAAGCGTTCGCAGCCCCCCCGCAGCGTACCTATATTTTCTCATTTTCAGGCGTGGTCTTTGACGGAAAGGGTCACGGACTATGCCTCTTGAGAGCAATGAGAAGTTCGTTCTGGAGATTCGATATCTCGTCCAGCCCCCTCACGATCTGCTCGTGCTGCGCTTCAGGCCTGGTCGTTGATGGAAAGGGTCGCGGATTGCGCATCTCGAGAGCAAATAAGAGTTGCTTCTGGAGATTCGAGATCTGGTCCAGCCGGCTCACGATCTCCTCGTATTCTGGTCGTTGAAGGATTACTACGCTGTTCACTATTGGTCTCCTTCCAGATCCCCCGAGGGTGTGACTACCAATGGGCGAGCAGTCACAGTTTGCTGGAGATCGCGCCTCCAGGCCCTCGGGGGAGGCGCGCTATTGAGGTTTTCGCTTCTGATCGATGGCATAGCGGACGTGCTCGGGTTGCTCGAGGGGTACTATCTGGAGTCTGTAGCCGAGGCACTGAAGGAGCGCCTCAATCGAGTTCACTTGCGGAGTGGCCCCCCGGCGCATGTTGCGGATGGTATCGGCGGTGCCCGTGGCCAGTATTGAGAGGCGCCGGTCCGGGACGCCGGAGCGGTCGATGAGGTCCAGCAGTTGTTGCCTCAAGCCCATGCGGGAGTTATAAGCACCCATTTGTTCTCCCCGCTCGCACGCCCGCGCCACGGCCCTGCCGCGTCGATTGCACCCGAGACACTGGCCGAGTCATTCCAGTGCCACTCGCTGATAGTGTGCTTGCTTCGCTGTTAATGTCGGGAGACCGATCCCAGTTCCGACGTCACCCGATCGGAGGCCTCTTGCGGTGGCGCTCGGATAGCGCGGTGCGCTTTGCATTCGGCTCTTTCAGGGAGCCGGTGCTTTCAGTCTTCCAGGCCAACTGAGTCCAAAACTCCCTATAAACCACATGCGGTTCTAATAAAGATGGCGAAAGTGAGCCTTTTTACCTAAGGGACTGCGACACGTTTGGCTACTAGCCAGCCGATGCCGAACGGGGGATCCGCAGGATAAATCGGCTCCTGCCGGGTCCGCATCGCCAGAATTGAGGTGTCGAGTGACTGCTGTTCCCCCCCCTCATTGCTCCAGTTCAGGCGTCTGCGTCACCACCTCACACCCCTGGCGAAGCTGTGACGGATCGACCTGTAGGACTACGTGCCTTCCCGCGCCTGACGAACCAACGCGATAGGTCGCGCCGGGAAAGCGAACCGTGCCCGCCACCACGCTCCCGTTGACCACCAGCGTCACCGTTCCCTCGGGCACGCCCGCTAGCCGGCCGGAGAGCGCATAGCCACCGGAGTAGGTCGATGTCCGGCGCTCGATGATTCCCATCAGCACCAGGTCGTCGAACAGGTTCAGCCTCAGGGCTGTGCGTTCCCCGTCCGCCACGCGCGCCAGCGTCCGGAAATCGACGCTGACCTCACGGCGCCGCAGGGTCGCGCGATCGAGCACCCCGCCGGCCCGGTGTGAGGGGGTTCCTCGCTCATTCGGCGCGATGGATCTGAAGAGGCTGCCGCCCAGGGCCGCCACAGCGGCTTGGCCGGTCCCGGCCAAGGGCCGGGCTTGCGAGAGGGTGGAAGACATCGTCAACTGGTTGGCTGAAGCCCGGGGCCGGAAGGCGGCCACCGAGTGGCGCGTGAGATTGAGTGTGCGGACCGCGTCGGCCGGACCATCGACAGCCCTCGTCCGCTCGTCGCCGGTCACCCCTAGTGGGTCCCCCAACCAGGTCTGGTTCGGATTCGAGAAGCGCAGAATCCAGTCGCAACCAAAGCCCGCTTCGCCACACTGGTCTGCGTAGGCCATGATGGTTCGCCAGCGCGTCGACTCGGGCGCGTCGCGCGCGAATGCCCTCTGATTCACGTAGCCGTAGCTATAGGACAAACGGCCGCGGCCGCCGTCAACGTACCGGTCGTGCGAGAGTCCCATGTTGTGCCCGAGCTCGTGTGCGAATACGCTGGAGTCGCACTTGGCGCAGGTGATAGCGTATTCTCCCGCCAAGCGCGCGGCACCACGCGGGTTAGTGACGTCAGCAATCAGGTGCAAGAGATCAGCCCCGGTCCGGTCGCGAATGGCGTGGACCTCGTCCATGTAGCCGTCCGATGGGTTAGAGAACCGCGCAAGGGCAACAAAGGCGCCAGTTTCCTCCTCATACTTCACCTCTTCCCGGGCCACCAGGACAAGACGCTGATTCACACCACTATCCAGGTAAGCTTGATTGGTCTCGGCGATCATGAGGTCTATCATTGCCTCCATCTGCGCGGTCCCGCCGGCGACCCTGCGTGCCGCCGGCGTATGAAAGACGGCAACGTCGATTGAGGGCATTGCAGCGGGGGGCCGTCCGCAGGTCAACCCCGAGGAAGTAAACCACTCTATCTTCGCCAGTCGCTCCTGCAACTCCGCGTCCTCGGGCACGCAGACCGAGGTGGCCATCAGGTTCAGAGACCAGAGCGGCAGTTGTTGCAATCCCGGCGGGATGGCCCCGCTCAAGTGCGGATTGAACTGGAGCGTCAGCCATCGGAGTTGGCTCAGCCGGCCCAGTTCGGTCGGGATCGTCCCGCTCAACTCGTTACTACCGAGACTCAGTCCATGGAGTTGAGTCAGTGCGCCCAGCTCTGCCGGGATTGGGCCTGTCAACTGGTTGCCGTGGAGATCCAGCGATTGGAGACGGGTCAGCCCAGCCAGCTCCACCGGAATCGCCCCGCTCAACTGGTTAGTCCAGAGACTCAGTACTTGGAGTTGAGTCAATGCGCCCAGCTCTGCCGGGATCGTCCCACTCAACTCGTTACTACCGAGACTCAGGCGTTGGAGATGGGTCAGCCCACCCAATTCCGGCGGGATGGTCCCGCTCAACTCGTTGCCACCGAGCGCCAGCGATTGAAGATGGGTCAGCCCACCCAGTTCCGGCGGGATCCCTCCGCTCAGCTTGTTGCCTTGGAGATCCAGCCGTTGGAGACGGGTCAGCCCGGCCAGCGCCACCGGAATCGCTCCGCTGATCTCGTTTCGATCAAGAAACAGCGATTGAAGATGGGTCAGCCCACCCAGTTCCGGCAGGATCCCTCCGCTCAGCTTGTTGAAACTGAGAGACAGTCGTTGGAGTTGAGTCAGCCCGGCCAGTTCCGTCGGGATCACCCCGTTCAGGTTGTTGTGCGAGAGATCCAGCGCTTGGAGATGGGTCAGTCCGGCCAGCGCCACCGGAATCGCTCCGCTGAGCCCGTTTCGATCAAGAAACAGCGCTTGGAGATGGGTGAGCCCACCCAATTCCGGCGGGATCCCTCCGCTCAGCTTGTTGAAACTGAGAGACAGTCGTTGGAGTTGAGTCAGCCCGGCCAGTTCTGTCGGGATCACCCCGCTCAGGTTGTTGTGCGAGAGATCCAGCACTTGTAGATCGAACAGCTCACCTAGTTCCGGCGGGATCTCCCCGCTGAGCTGGTTGCCATGGAGGTCCAGCACTTGGAGTCGCCCCAACCGGCCCAGCGCGGGTGGGATCCTCCCAATCAGCCTGTTCTGTGTGAGATCCAGGCTCGTGACCCGGCTGTCTCCGTCGGTTTCCACGCCAAACCATTCCGAGGTGCGGTCGGCGCTCAGCCAATTAGTGCTGTTCTTCCACTCCGGCCCACCGGTGGCGTGATAGAGCGCTTCCAGCACCTCCCGATCCGTCGCCCCTTCGGTCCCCGGATCGATGATCGTCACCCTGGCGGTGTTTGGATCCCCTTCAATGATCCCGGACGGCAGCGGTTGCCGGAAGCCGAGCACAACGGTCTCGCCGTGGTCGAAGGGGTCGTCCGCCACTGCCGTAAAGACGAATGTCGCCTCGGCGGCGGGAGCCGTGATAGTGATGCTCTCCGGCACGCCCGAATAGTCGGCGGCGGTGGCGCCGCCGCCCGGCATCGCCGTCAGAGCGATCTCCGCTGACCAGTCCATGTCCCCGGTCCGATCGATCAGGCGTACCGATACTGTGACCGAATCACCCTCCTTTACTTCATAGCTCTCCGCCGAGAATGAGATCCGCCTGGTGCCATCGCAGACAAGTCCCGAGGAGTAGAAGCTGTCAAGCGTGCCCAACCAAGCCTCAAATGCGGCATCCGTCGGAACGCATACGTCGGTTCTCGAGATGCTAAGAGACCTGAGCCGAGACAGTTGCTGCAGGTTCTTCGGGAGCGCCCCGGTCAAATCCGGATTAGAGTACAGAGACAGATGTTGGAGGTTGGTCAACCCGGACAGTTCCGGTGGAATCGTCCCAGTCAACCGATTTTGTGAGAGATAAAGTGATTCGAGCTTGGTCAGCCCGGCCAGTTCCGGCGGGATCGCCCCGCTCAACTCGTTCGCGTGGAGATACAGTACTTTGAGATTGGTCAGACTGGCCAGTTCGCGGGGGATGTTCCCGAAAAGCCCGTTCCGGGTCAGGCGCAAGCTCGTGACCCGGCCGCTCTGATTCGTGGCAACCCCGTACCACTCCGCCAGAGGCAAAGCGCTCAGCCAGTTGGTGCTGTTCCTCCAATCTGGCCCTCCGGTGGCGTGATAGAGTGTTTCCAGCACCTGCCGGTCCGTTACCGGTACGGTCCCCGGATCGTGGATCCCTTCCTCGACAGCCGGCAGGTAGGCGCCGTCGTCGCTCCGCTGTCCGGGGACTCCGCCGTCGTTGACCACCCCGTAGGCCAGGAAGGGATTGTCGCCGGACCTCTTCGTGATCCGCACAAATCCCTGGGTGGCTCCCTTGCCGTACTTCCGCAGGACGGCGTTGATCTGATGCCATCGCCTGGCCGCGACCGTGGTGTCGGCGTTGCTGACGGTATTGACCAACCTGGCCGTCTCCCCGTCATAGATCTGGAGGGTGAAGACGATATCGCCGTCATCGACCGCTCCGGTGTTGACCAACGCCAGGTTGCTCCGGTTCTCCTCGTTCTGCTGCAACCCGTCCACCCAGGCGCTGGTGGTGAATCCCTCACCCTGGGGCACTGCCGTGTAGAAGACGCTGTATTGCCCCCGGCTTGCGTCTTCCGGGTCGGCTGGCGATCCCGTCCGGGCTCCAATCACGATCCCGCTCATGTCTGTCCCCGCTGCACGGGCAAACAAGGGCGCGGCCAAGCCTCTCGGCAGATTGAGTCCGAACTGTCGGCGGGCCGTGTCAATTACATTGGAAATGATGCGCTGCTGGCCGGCCGCCAGCGGCACCATAAAGGTGGCCGTATCATCCGCCGTGTCGATGGTATCGGCCGCCACGCTGAAACTCACGGCCTTGGCTTCCTCCGAGAAGTTCGTCACCGTCAACTCACTGGTGAAGGGTCCCGCCTCGATGACCACCGGCAGGGTCTGTCCCATGGCGCCCGCCAGCGAGTCCTCGCCGACCGGAAAGACGAACGATCCGTCCGAGTTGGCTTGGTCGTTGATGACCCCGTAGGCGTAGAAGGGCGCCTCTCCCTCCACCCGCTCCACCTTCACGTAGCCTTGGGCCGGACTGCCCAACTGTTTCAGCACTTCGTTGTACTGGTAGAACCCTCCCGGTTTCAGTGTCCGGTCATCCAGCCTCCGGCCTCCCCTGTCGGCCGCTTCCCCGGAGAACACCGTGGTCCTGAGGGTGATCTCACCCTCGGTTCCCATGTTCTGGAGGGCCACGTTGGAGCGGTCCTTCCGGTTCTGCCGCAGCCCGCACAGATAGACCGCTTCGTCCTGGAATCCCTCATGACCCGGTATCCCCGGATAGGCCAGTCCGGCCCGGCCTTCGGGTACGGCCGTGGTGGTGCGCACCGCCGCGGCCACTTCGGATGAACCGGTCACATCCACTCTCAATGTCCCGACCTGGCTGCCGGTTTGGGGAATGGGCACGTCCAGTTCCCTCAGATAGGCGATGGCGTCAGACTTGATTGTCTGCTGCAGAGGCCCCAGCCTGTCGGTGGCTGTGTAGCTCATGCCTCCCCGATGGGGCGTGTAGGTGTAGTTGAGGACGGCCGGCTCGGAACCGCGGTTGGTCAGGGTCAGCTCCGAGGTGAAGAAGGAGTTATTGCGCCCGGGTGCGGTCAGGATGACCGGAACGAAGATGGCCGAAGGTGTATCGGCTTGGTTGTTGGAGAGGCCCCCCGGCGCCTCGCGGTCCCCCTGGACGCCACCCTGCGCGGGAGCGCGGCCCGGCAAGACGCACAGGAGAATGATCGCCAGCTCCGCCATCACGCGGGCGGCTCTGTTCCACTGCCAGTTCTTCATGGAGACCTCATGTCGTTACCGCGCTACTCGGCTCCGTTCTTCGGGGAACCGCCTTTGTCGCCGCTTCCAAGGATCTCAACCAGGTCCTGGCGGATTTCCTCCCGCAGTCTGTCGGACCATGCGGGGCGCTTCTCGACTGCGGGGAGCCCCTTGGGTGGTTTCCTCGGCTCATGGAGAGGCACGATCTCAAGCCGGCCGCCGAGGGCGTGGCAGAGAGCTTCGAGGGTGTCGAGGCGGAGGGCGGAGCCGCGGCGCATGTTGCGGATCGTGTCTTCGCTGCAGTTGGCAAGCATTGACAGCTGGCGGTCCGACAAACCGGACCGGTCGATGAGGTCCAGCAGGTGTTGCCTCAAGCCCATCCGGGAGTCAGATGCACCCATACGTTCTCCCCGCTGGCACGCCGGCGACGCGGCCCTGCCGGTTCGATCGAACCCGGAACACCGTCCGAGCCATTCCAGGGCGGCTGGCTGATTGTGTGCTTGCCTGGCTGTTGATGTCGGGAGACCGAGACATTGACCCCCATCCATTTGTGTGAGCCAGCTTGGTCAACAGCCGGCATTCCCGAGCCTTGCCCGGTTCCGACGGCCCCGGATCGGAGTCCTCGCGCGGCGGCCTTCTACTCCTCAGCCGAGGAGGGAACCGGCAATTGATGGATCGCAGGACAGAATAGACAACTCAGGTGATTTCAGAGTGATGGTGGATACGATTGTGGTGATATTGTGGTGAGGGTCTGCAAGAAACGGTTAGTTTGGCGCTCGGACAGCGCGGTCGACTTTGAATTCGGCTCTTTCAGGGAGCCGGGGTGGAAGCCCGCGGGGGACGAATACGGGCCGAGAGCGGCGGGCTGGGCCAGGGCACGCGGATCAGCTTCACGTTACCGGTGGCCGAAGAAGCCGGCGTGGCCGGGATCCCTCCAGACCTACGTCTGTAAAAGAGGAAGGACACGCGCATTCTGGTCGTGGACGACTAACCCAAGACGCTCAGCTACGTCCGGCACATGAAGCAGCGAAAGGCGGTGACCCTCGGAAGGGAGTTGTGACAAGCACTAGGCCCCGCTCCACTTCATTGCTTCTAGCAGTGCCGACGTTTTCAGGCGACAGGTCACCTTGAATTCGCCGCTTCCGCCGAGGCGATATAGGCCAAGCTCGCCTCCACTGCCTCGACTCCTCTTTTTACGGCTCCATTCAGCGACGGTAAGCGAGTGTAGTCGCCGGCGAGGAACAGGCCGCGCATGCATTTGTGTAGTCTCATGCGCACGTCATGCATATTCCTGAGCATGCCGCCAGGCGACAGACATAAGGCTTCCGGCCAGCGGTAGACCCTCGCAAACAGGGGGTGTTCCGGCATGGCCGGAAAGAACCGGCGCATTTCTTCAATGACTCGGCCCGCGATTTCGCCGTCGTCTAACGCGAATAGCGCTCTTGCATGTTCGCCAATGATCAATGCGTGAACTAGTGACTTGCCTGAAGGCGCTGCGTCCGGAGTCATGGCTGCCAAATTGGTGACCATGGTCAGGAAGGACGGAGATTCGGGAGGAAACAGTGCGGCATGAGATCCATCGGCCAGAATGTTTGCGTTCAGCCCGAAGGCTACATTGCAGCATGAGCTGTAACTAACTTGCTCGCGGACAGCGCGAAGTTTGCCTAGTGATTCCGGAATGATTCGTGCCGCGGTCGAAGCGGTGGTAGCGCAGATGACTGCATCGGCCTCGATTTTCTCTCCACTCGTCGTAACGACACCTCTCGCTCTCCCATCTTCGATTATGATCCGTGCGACTGTCGTCGAAACTTGGATGAAACTCGTGCAGGCATCCACAAGGGCATTGGCGAGGGTGCCGATTCCTTGTTTGGGCAAATGGTTGCGCGTCTTCGGATTGATGGTCCACAGCCACAGTAGCGACATGCCGTATGCGGCCCCCACTTGCTCGGAACTCCCTGCGGCAAAGCAGTTGAGGTCCAACTCCCCAGCCTGTTTCAAGTAGCGCGTAAGGGAGTTGGCGCGAGCAAATTCGGCGAAGCTTTGCTCTGTGTCCAGGTCCAACATGCGGGTATGGTCTTCGAAATCGAGATCCTTGGCGCGTTTCCTGAGCATCGCGAACAGGCGCATGAATTCCACATTGTCAGCCAGCGTGTGCTGCGGCGAAAAGAACAGGGTCTGGAGGGTCTGCAGGGTTTGCTTCAGCGAACCACCGACGTAGAGGCCCCAGAATCGGTCGCCGGCGTAGCTTTGGCCACCCTTCTTTTTTGGACTTTGATGTAGTTCCACATCCAGTTCGCGCGCCAATTCTCTTGTTGTTGCGAAGGATTCATGGATAACGCTGGCACCGCTGTACACGTGAAAGCCGTCGATCTCCTCACAGAACATGCGCCCGCCGATCTTGTCCGAAGCCTCCAGTACCCTGATGCGGCAGTTGCTATCCTTGCGGCGGACAGCGAGTGTCCGAGCTGCGGCGAGACCGGCCGCACCCGCGCCTACCACTACAATCTCTGATCTGTTCGGAAACCGAGATCGGTGGTGACTCAAATTGTTATCAGAACCGCTCATGGGATGAATCTCGCACTGCGGCTGCCTTGGCGGGACTGCTTGGTCAACAGAGGGCAATCGCGAGCCTTGCCGCGTTCTGACGCCACACGATCGGAGTGCTGGCATGGTGGCCTTCTACGTCTCAGCGGAGGAGAGGTTCGATTATTGATGGATCGCAAGATAGAATAGACGACGCAAGTGACTATAGAGTGAGGGTGACACGATTGTGGTGATAAAATGGTGAAGACCTGCAAAAATAATATGGTTAACGCTCGGGCAGCGCGTCACGCGTCGAGTCCGACTGTTCCAGAGAGCTGGCGTGAACTGACCCTGTGCCCGGATTCGCGGGAGGAGGCAACCAGGATATGGCAATGAAGAGTCGCGACGAATTTCGGCGTGAGAACAAGCTGTTGCGGGACCGCATCTCGAGGCTGGGCTCGGCCTGTCTGCGCATCACCTCGAGCCTGCAAGTCGAAACCGTTCTGCACGAGATCGTGGAAAGTGCTCGTGCGCTGACCGGCGCCCGCTACGGGGTGATCACGACCGTCGACGAGGCGGGGGAGGTCCAGGACTTCGTCACCTCCGGCTTCACGCCGGAGGAGCACCGGCAGATGGCCGAGTGGCCCGACGGGCCGCCTCTGTCTCAACACCTCCGGGATCTTGAGGAACCGCTAAGGCTGCCCGACCTGCACGCCTATGTCCGGTCGCTCGGCCTGAGCCCGGACCTGATGTGGCCGAAGACCGTCCAGGGGACACCGATGCGTCACCGGAGGGTGAATGTCGGCTACTTCTTTCTGGCCGAGAAGGAAGGCGGGCAGGAGTTCACCAAGGATGACGAAGAGATCCTGGTGTTGTTCGCGTCGCAGGCGGCAACGGCTATCGCCAACGCCCGTGCCTTCCGCGACGAGCAACGGGCTCGCGCCGACCTGGAGGCGCTTATCGAGACATCGCCGGTGGGCGTGGCGGTCTTCGACGCCAAGAGCGGTCGAGTGGTGTCGTTCAATCAGGAGGCGAAGCGGATTGTCGGGAGCCTACGCATGCCGGACCTCCCGCTTGAGCAGTTGCCGGACCACATCACGTGCCGGCGGGCCGACGGAAGGGAAGTGACCTTCAAGGAGTTTCCCCTATCGCAGGCACTAAGTCGGGCCACAACGGTGAGAGCCGAGGAGATCGTCCTCGAGGTTCCCGACGGCCGAAGCGTCACGACGCTAATCAACGCCACGCCGATCCGTGCCGAAGACGGCACGGTCGAGTCCATGGTGGTCACGCTCCAGGATATGGCGCAGTTGCAGGAGATGGAGCGGCTGCGGGCGGAGTTTCTCGGTCTGGTGAGTCACGAGCTGCAGGCCCCGCTGATGTCCATCAAGGGCTCGACCACCACGGTGCTGAGCGTTTTGCCGGCCCCGTGCCTGGCCGAGCTGATTCAGTTCTTCCGCATCATCGACGAGCAGGCCGATTACATGCGTAGCCTGATCAGCGACCTGCTGGATGCCGGCCATATCGAGACGGGCACTCTGGCCGTCTCACCGGAGCCCGCGGAGGTGGCCGGCCTGGTG
>JAPVWS010000294.1 GCA_027493295.1 Candidatus Versatilivorator vitaminiformans
GGCATGAAGGGGGGCGCCGCCGGGGGCGGGATGGCCCAGGTGGTTCCCATGGAAGACATCAACCTGCACTTTACCGGCGATTTTCACGCCCTGGGCCTGGCGCACAATCTTCTGGCCGCCATGCTGGACAACCACATCCACCAGGGGAACCGCCTCGACCTGGATCTTCGCCGCCTGACCTGGAATCGGGTGGTGGACCTCAACGACCGCGCCCTGCGTCGAATCGTTCTGGGTCTGGGAGGCGTTGGCAACAGCTATCCCAGGGAGGGCGGCTTCGAAATCGTGGCGGCCTCGGAAGTGATGGCCATTCTCTGCCTTTCCCGTTCACTGCGGGAACTCAAGCAGCGGCTGGGCAACATCACCGTCGGCTACACCCATGCCAGGGAACCCATCCGGGCCGCCGACCTGAACGCCCATGGAGCCATGGCCGTGCTGCTCAAGGAGGCCCTCAAACCCAACCTGGTTCAGACCCTGGAAAACAACCTGGCCCTGGTGCATGGAGGCCCCTTCGCCAATATCGCCCACGGCTGCAACTCCGTGATCGCCACCCTCACCGGATTGGGGCTGGCCGACTACCTGGTGACCGAGGCCGGATTCGGAGCCGACCTGGGGGCCGAGAAGTTTGTGGACATCAAATGCCGCAAGGCCGGACTCCGCCCCGACCTGGTGGTGCTGGTGGCCACCCTGCGCGCGCTCAAGTATCACGGGGGGGCCGACAAGTCCGCCTTGGAAAAGGAGGACCTGGAGAGCCTGGAACGCGGAATTCCCAATCTGGAACGCCACCTCAACAACATCCGCAACCACTACGGCCTGCCCTGTGTGGTGGCCATCAATCGATTCAGCCACGACACCGCGGCTGAGATCGCGCTCCTCAAGAACCGCATCGACCACCACTCGGTACCGGTGGTGGCTTGCGACCACTGGTCCCGGGGAAGCCATGGAACCCTGGACCTGGCGCAAACGGTGGTGGAAACCATCGCCGGCACCCAAGCCAACTTCAAGTTCGTCTACGACGAGCAGGACTCCCTCTGGGAAAAGATCACCAAGGTGGCCACCCGGATCTACGGCGCCTCCGAGGTGGTCGCCGACACCCGGATACGGGCCCGGATCCGGCGCTACCAGAAGGAAGGATTCGGGCACTATCCGGTCTGCATCGCCAAGACCCAGTACTCCTTCTCCACCGACCCGCTGCTGAGAGGCGCCCCCAGCGGACACGTCCTGCCGGTCAAGGATGTGCGGCTGGCGACCGGAGCCGAATTCCTGGTGGTGATTTGCGGTGACATTCTGACCATGCCGGGTCTCCCCAGAAAGCCCGCCGCCGATCAGATCGATCTGGATGAAGACGGCAGGGTGGTGGGGCTCTTCTAGCCCGCATTTCTCACCGGGCGAGTTCTTGACTCGGTCGGCCTGCAAGACTACAAACACCTGATAACACCGGCTTCCCGGAAGAGCCGCTTCAAAGCGCGCCGCGCTGTCCGAACCTTAACGGCTTCTTGCAGATGTTCACCATATTGTCACCATCATCGTGGTCACGATCACCCCAAACTCACCTGTGTTGTGTATTCTATCCCGCGATCCATCAATTACCGGGTTCCTCCTCGGCTGAAGAGTAGAGCGCCACCGTGCGAGGACTCAGATCGGGTGTCGCGCGGGGGCTCCATGGAGACCGGGCGGTGGGACAGAGGCGGCCGCGTATTGGCGGGGCTGGCGATCCTCCTCCTGCAGGTATTGGCGGGCCACGCTCCCGCGCACCGTGATGTCGAGGCGGACCGCGAGGTGCCGTGGGCCGTCTCCACCAACCAGTCCGATACACCTTCGGCCATCCTTATTCCGGTCATCCTGACCGCAACCGGGCGCAACAACTCCTTCTTCACCTCGGAGCCGACCCTGACCAACCGGGGTTCCGAGCCGGCCATCCTGAACTACACCCACACGCCCCATCGGGGAGACAAGAGCTACACCGCCGCCGACGGGCTGGGCCCCCTGCAGCGGAAGATCAAGGCTGACGCCATCGGCTATTTGAAGGCACTGGGAGTGCCCATTCCCGAAACCGGCAACCATATCGGGACTTTGAGAGTGGAAGTGATCGGGTCATCCGAAGTGACCGCGGTGGTGCGGACCACCACGGCCGTACCTGAAGGCCGGGCCGGACTGGCCTATCCCGCGATTCCAGACCACGAGGGATTCCAGGACGAAGCGGTCTATCTGTGCGGGCTGTGGCAGAACCGGCAGGACTGCGCCAACCTGGCCCTCCAGAACATGGGAGCCGGGGGTTAGATCACCCTGAGGACCACGGTGTTTTCCGGGGACGCGGCCGATAGGGGGGCCGGAGGCTGGATGACCGGGCGCTGAAACCGGGTGGGTTCCGACCCGGATGTCTCAATGCGCCATGGAAAGGCGCCCTTCTTCGCCTACGGGATCATCAACGACGGAGCCGCTCCCGACCAGCGCAGCGGCGATGGCGCCTTCCTGCCCAGCCAGGAGTAGGCAAGGCCGGAACTTCTGCTGTTACGGATCAGTGACTATTTCACTTGTATTGACATCGAGGGATGCGCATTGGATCCGAGCCCTTGGTCCGACGGAGATTTCCTTCCATTGAGGCGCCTATGACGACCCCGAAGAAATTACGCTTCTGGCTGGTCATCCTTATTCTGATCGGTCTTGGGATTGGGCTCAGACCTGATCCAGCCTTGACCGAGCCGCCCAAAGCCGTGGCGACCACGTTGGCGGCGCCACTCACTGGGGACCACTGGAGAATCGACACCTTCGCGGGTGGTGAGATTGGAGACAACGGTCCGGCGATGCAGGCGCGCCTAGACGACCCGAGAGGCGTGGCCGTGGACGGCGCCGGTAACCTGTACATCGCGGATACCGGCAACCACCGCGTTCGCCGGGTGGGGCCCTTGGGAACCATCACCACCGTTGCAGGCACGGGAGAGTCGGGCTTCAGCGGGGACAGTGGTCCCGCGGTCCGGGCGCGCCTGAATTTTCCCCGAGGCGTGGCGGTCGATAACGCCGGCAACCTCTTAATTGCCGATAGCGGGAACCACTGCGTTCGCCGGGTGGATCCCTCGGGGACCATCACGACCATTGCCGGAATCGGGGCGTGGGGCTTCAGCGGCGACGGCGGCCCCGCGGTCGCCGCCCGGTTGAACTCTCCCGGCGGCCTAGTAGTGGATAGTGCCGGCAACCTCTTCATCGCCGATAGGTTCAACCACCGCATTCGCCGGGTGGATCCCTCGGGCACTATCACCACCATCGCCGGCACCGGAGAGTCGGGCTTCAGCGGCGACGGCGGTCCTGCAGTCGCCGCCCAGTTGAGCCGTCCCTCCGGAGTAGCCGTCGATAATGCCGGCAACCTCTTCATCGCCGATAGGTTCAACCACCGCATTCGCCGGGTGGATCCCTCGGGCACTATCACCACCATCGCCGGCACGGGAGAAGGAGGCTTCGGTGGGGACGGCGGCCCGGCAGCCGCAGCCCAACTGAATAGTCCCAACGGAGTGGCCGTCGACAGCGCCGGTAACCTGTACATCGCGGATATCAACAATCACCGCATTCGCCGTGTGCATCCCTCCGGAGTCATCACCACCATCGCAGGCACATTGAGCTCAGGCTTCAGCGGGGACGGCGGTCCTGCAGTCGCAGTCCGGTTGAGCCTTCCCACCGGGGTGGCCGTGGATGGTACCGGAAACCTCTTCATCGCCCAAAGCTTGAACGACCGCATTCGCCAAGTGGATCCCTCGGGCATTATCACCACCATCGCCGGTACCAGACAGAAACGCTTCAGCGGCGACAACGGCCCGGCAACCCAAGCGCGGCTGCACGATCCGTTCGGCCTGGCGGCAGATAACGCCGGGAACCTCTTCATCGCCGATTCGAACAACGACCGCATTCGCCGGGTGGATCCCTCCGGAGTCGTCACCACCATCGCAGGCACCGGGGAGCGGGGCTACAGCGGCGACGGCGGTCCGGCAGTCGCAGCCCGGTTGAGCCGTCCCGCCGGAGTGGCCGTGGATGGTGCCGGAAACCTCTTCATCGTCGACAATTGGAACCACTGCGTTCGCCGGGTGACTCCGTTTGGGACCATTACTACCATTGCCGGAACCGGGGCGTGGGGCTTTAGCGGCGACAACGGCCCAGCCGTCTCCGCCCAGTTGGCCTATCCTCAAGACGTGGCGGTAGATGGCGCCGGAAACCTCTTTATCGTCGACACCCGGAACCATCGAATACGCCGGGTGGATCCCACGGGAGCCATCACCACCGTTGTAGGCACTGGGGAGCGGGGTTACAGCGGCGACGGCGGTCCGGCAGTCACAGCCCGGTTGAACTATCCCGGCGGCATAGCGGTGGACCGCGCCGGCAACCTCCTCATCGCCGATAACTGGAACAGCCGCATTCGCCGGGTGGATCCCTCGGGAACCATAACCACCATCACCACCCAGTTGTCCTATCCCCAAGACGTGGCAGTAGATGGAGCCGGCAACCTCTTTATCGCCGACACCCTGAACCAGCGAATACGCCGGGTGGATCCCTCGGGAACCATTACCACCATCGCAGGCATTGGAAGGGTGGGCTTCAGGGGAGACGGCGGTCGGGCAATCGCGGCACAATTCAACTACCCGCGAGGAGTGGCGGTAGGCCCACTGGGCAACCTCTACGTCGCCGACAGCTACAACCACCGCATTCGCATCTTGACTCGAACCACGTCTACCACCGCGCTCCGGCCACCGACCGGCCTGACCGCAACGGCTGTCTCCAGTTCCAGGATCGACTTGACCTGGCAGGACAACAGCCACAACGAAACGGGTTTCAGGGTGGAGCGCCGTCAGGACGGCTCGGCTGATTGGGTCGAAGTTGGAACCACTGCCGCCAACGTCAATGCTTTTTCCGATGCGGAATTGGAACCAAATTCCACCTATCGCTACCGCGTTCAGGCTTTCAACAGTGCCGGGGCGTCCGCCTACTCCAACGAGTCTGTGGCCAAGACCCTGGACGCCCCTCTTATCCACTCCCGGTGGAGAATCGACACCTTCGCTGGCGGCGCGATTGGGGACAACGGTCCGGCAATCCAGGCGTGGCTACGATTTCCCTGGGACTTGGCGGTAGATGGCATCGGCAACCTCTACATTGCCGATGCCTTCAATCACCGCATCCGCCGTGTGGACACCTCCGGGACCATCACCACCATCGCAGGCACCGGAGAGTCGGGCTTCAGTGGAGACAACGGCCCAGCGGTGCAGGCACAGCTAGATGCTCCCCTAGGCGTTGCGGTGGACGCTGCCGGAAACCTATACATCGCCGATGCCGGCAACAACCGCATACGTCGTGTGGACACTTCCGGGACCATCACCACCATCGCAGGCACGGGAGAGCCGGGGTTCGGCGGAGATAGCGGACCGGCGGTCGAGGCGCAGTTGTACTCTCCCTACGGCGTGGCAGTGGACGGCGCCGGAAACCTATACGTCGCCGACAGCGGTAACAGCCGCATTCGCCGGGCGGACGCCTCCGGGACCATCACCACCATCGCGGGCACCGGAGAGCCGGGGTTCAGCGGAGACAGCGGAGCGGCGATCGAGGCACAGCTAAGCTTTCCTCTAGCGGTAGCAGTCGATGGCACCGGAAACCTTTACATCGCCGATGACAGGGGCCGCATTCGCCGTGTGGACACCTCGGGGTCCATCACCACCATCGCAGGCACCGGAAGTTCAGGCTTCAGCGGGGACCACGGCCCCGCAGTAGAAGCGCAGCTAGGCGTTCCTCGAGAAGTAGCGGTCGATGCCGCCGGAAACCTGTACATCGCCGATACTACCAACCATCGCATTCGACGGGTGGATTCCTCGGGAACCATCACCACCGTCGCGGGCACCGGGAAAGAGGGCTTCAGCGGGGACGACGGCCCGGCGGCGGATGCGCAGTTGCACTTTCCCTACGGCGTAGCAGTGGACGGCGCCGGAAACCTCTTCATCTCCGACACTTGGAACGACCGAATCCGACGGGTGGATCCCTCCGGGACCATCACTACCTTCGCGGGTACGGGATTGTACTTACCCCACGGCGTGGCAGTGGACGGCTCCGGCAGCCTTTTCATCGCCGATTTCGGAAACCAGCGCATTCGACGGGTGGATCGCTCGGGAACCATCACCACCGTCGCGGGCACCGGGGAGCGAGGCTTCAGCGGGGACCAGGGGCCTGCCCTCGCAGCGCAGCTACAGAGGCCCGCCGGAGTAGCGGTGGACACAACCGGAAACATCTTCATCGCCGATTCCGGAAACCACCGCATTCGACGGGTGGATCGCTCGGGAACCATCACCACCGTCGCGGGCACCGGGGAACCAGGCTTCAGCGGGGACCACGGGCCCGCCGTCGCAGTGCAGTTGCAACGCCCCGAAGGCGTGGTAGTGGATGGCGCGGGCAACCTCTTCATCGCCGATAGTCGGAACAACCGTATTCGCCGGGTCGATTCCTCGGGGACCCTCACCACAATTGCCGGCACGGGGGAGTATGGCTTCAGCGGTGACGGCGGTCCCGCGGCTGAGGCACGCCTGGCTTCTCCTGGAGGCCTCGCGGTGGACGGCGCCGGCAACCTCCTCATCGCCGATGTCGGGAACCGCCGCATTCGAATCTTAACCCATTCAAAGATTCCCACCAGGCTGCCGGGACCTACCGGCCTGACCGCAACAACTGTCTCCAGCTCCAGGATCGATCTGACCTGGCGGGACAACAGCAACAACGAAACGGGCTTCAGGGTACAGCGCCGTACGAATGGTTCGAGCCATTGGGTCGAAGCCGGAACCACGGCCGCCAACGCCACTACCTTTTCGGATGGGGGATTGGAACCATCCACCACCTATCGCTACCGCGTGCAGGCTTTCAACAACGCCGGGGCGTCCGCCTTCTCGAACGAAGTTGTGGCCACCACGGCGGCAGCGGCTCCAACCGTGAGCGGTTTCGCACCCGCTGGCGGACCGGTGGGGACTGGAGTCACTGTCACCGGGACCCGTTTTCTCGGCGCCACCGAGGTCAGCTTCAACGGAGTCAATGCATCCGAGTTCGAGATAATGTCGACCACTCGTCTCCGGGCCGTCGTGCCTGCAGAGGCAACCAGCGGCGCCATCAGCGTGGTTACTCCTGACGGAGTGGCTGTCAGCAACGACCACTTCACCGTCACCGAAGCCGGATTTCTCAACCGGCTATTCGTCCCCATCGTGCTGAGGCTGGGGGGCCAGGCCGGTTCCTTCTACACCTCCGAGTTGACCCTCACCAACCGGGGCAGCCGGCAGGCCGGCATCGGCTACAGCTACACGGCTTCCATCGGTTCCGGTTCGGGAACGGCCGTCGATTCCCTGGGACCGGGCCAGCAACGCATCGTTCCCGACGCCATCGCCTACCTGACGTCCTTGGGAATGCCCATTGGTCGCGGGGGAGCGGGCGGCACACTCCAGGTGGAATTCTCCGGTCTGTCAATGGCAACCGAGGGCGCCGTCACCGTCAGGACCAGTACGCCGGTCCCCGGTGGACGAGCCGGTCTGACCTATCCGGGATTGAATGCGACCCAATGGCTCGACGGCCCCTCCTGGGTGACCGGCTTGCGTCAGAACGAGTTCGACCGCTCCAACCTGGCCCTGCAGAATGCCGGCAAGCAAGACATCACCTTGAAGGTCACGGTCTTTTCCGGAGACCCGGCGGCACCGGGGAGCAGGGTCTTGCCCGAGATCTCCCTGGGGGCGGGAGAGTTCTACCAGTACAACGCCATCCTCGCCACAGCCGGCTTCCGGCAGGGGTATGCCAAGGTAGAGAAAACAAGCGGGATCTCCCCCTATTATGCCTACGGGGTCATCAACGACCAGGCCAACTCCGACGGGTCCTTCGTCTTTCCCGTGACGGAGGATTCTCTGATCGGCAAGACCGGACAGACCCTGCCGGTGATCGTCGAGACCGAGTTCTTCCACAGCGAGCTGACGGTGACCAACTTCTCGCCCGCGACCAGGACGGTGCATTTCAGTTTCGTCGCTGACGCCATCCGGGCCTCCAACAGCACTGCACCCTTCAGCCTGAGGCTGCAGGCCGGGGAACAGAAGATCATTCCCAGACTTATCCGCCAGTTGCGGCAGGAGGGTCTCGCCGGCATCGGTCCGCCGGGGCCGGTCATCGCCGGGGCGCTGTTTGCCACCGTGGAGACCGGAGACATGAGCGGCATCGTGATTGGAGCCCGGACGGGATCGCCCGGAGGCGGGGGACAGTTTGGGGTCTTCTACAATGCGGTTCCCTACGGGGCGGCCTCGGTCGGCAGCGCCTGGATCCATGGGTTGCAGCAGAACTCCGAGAACCGCAGCAACCTGGCCCTGGTCAACACGGGTGAAGTCGATGGCAGTGCCAGCGACTTCAGCATCGACATCCACGACGGCGACACCGGCCAGATTGTCAGGACGGTCAGCGGGCTCACGGTCCCGGCCCGCGGCTGGCGCCAGGTGAACAGGATACTGGCCCAATACGCCCCGGGGACCCGCCAGGGCTATGTCCAGGTCAGGCAGACCTCGGGCAACAACCCCTTTATCGCCTACGGGATCATCAACGACGGAGCCGCTCCCGGCCAGCGCAGCAGCGATGGCGCCTTCCTGCCCAGCCAGCCGTAGTCCCAATTCTCTTTAGAGGGATTGCGAGAACCATGACCACCAAAAAGACAATGTTTTCCTGGCTGATCGTGCTGACTCTTATCGGTCTTGGAATCTCGGTCGACCCCCATCGAGTCCTGACCGAGACGACCCAGGTCCCCGGAGCCCTGAACCCGATCTTGTCCGGTCAGCAAGTGATTCGCCTGGAATCAGTTGACGAAGACCAGCAGGTCCGGACGACCGGGGCCGAGTGGAGAATCGACACCTACGCCGGGGGCGCCGTTGGGGACAACGGCCCGGCAGTCCAGGCATGGCTGCAGTATCCGATGGGTCTGGCGGTGGATCGAGCCGGCAACCTCTATATCGCCGACTCCTCCAACCACCGCATTCGCCGGCTGGCTCCCTCGGGCACCATCACCACCATCGCCGGCACGGGGGAACAAGGTTTCAGCGGGGACGGCGGCCCGGCCGTTCAGGCGCGCCTGAATCGTCCCTCTGGCGTTGCAGTAGATGCCGCCGGCAACCTGTACGTCGCCGATGCCTTCAATCACCGCATTCGACGGGTGGATCCCTCCGGAACCATCACCACCATCGCCGGTACCGGGGCAGAGGGTTTCGGGGGCGACAACGGTCCCGCGGTTCAGTCGCGGCTGAATCGTCCCCAAGCCCTTGCGGTGGACGCAGCCGGCAACCTCTACATCGCCGATACGCGGAATCACCGTACCCGTCGCCTGGATCCCTCCGGAACTATCACCACCATCGCCGGTACCGGGGCAGAGGGTTTCAGCGGCGACGACGGTCCCGCGATTCAAGCGCGGCTGAGCCTTCCCCAAGGCGTTGCAGCAGATGCCGCCGGCAACCTTTACATCGCCGATACCGGCAATCAACGCATTCGGCGGGTGGATCCCTCGGGAACCATCACCAACTTCGCCGGCACGGAGGGGACAGGCGACATCGGAGACAATGGCCCAGCGGTCCAGGCCCATCTGGGCTGGCCACGCGGTTTGGCAGTCGATGGCGCCGGAAACCTCTTCATTGCCGATACCTACAATGACCGCATCCGTCGGGTGGATCCCTCGGGAACCATCACCACCATCGCGGGCGGGGGAGTGTCGCTCTTCGACTTCAGCGGGGACGACGGTCCGGCCGTTCAGGCGCGCCTGAATCGTCCCTTTGGCGTCGCGGCAGATGACGCCGGCAATCTCTACGTCGCCGATACCGTGAACCATCGCGTCCGGCGGGTAGATCCCTCCGGAACTATCACTACCATCGCCGGCACCGGGGAAGCGGGTTTCATCGGCGACAACGGCCCGGCCCTGGCGGCACAGTTGAACTACCCCATAGGCGTGGCGTTGGATCCACTGGGCAACCTTTTCATCGCCGACACCTTTAACAACCGCATTCGCAGAGTGGACCCCTCGGGAACCATCACCACCATCGCCGGCACGGGAGAGCGAGATTTCGGTGGGGACGATGGCCCAGCCGTAGCAGCGCAGTTGGACCGCCCGATGGGCTTGGCGGTTGACAGCGCCGGCAACCTCTACATCGCCGATGTCTACAACAACCGCATTCGGCGGGTGAATTCCTCGGGGACCATCTCCACTATCGCCGGAACCGGGCGCACCCGGTCCCAGGTTGGGGACTTTTCGGGAGGCTTCAGCGGGGATGGCGGCCCGGCGGACGAGGCGCGGCTGGATTCTCCTATTGGAATAGCGGTAGATGACGCCGGAAACCTCTACATCGCCGATTCACGGAACAACCGCATTCGGCGGGTGGATTCCTCGGGGACCATCTCCACTATCGCCGGAACCGGCGAAACCAGGTCCCAGGCTGGGAACCTTGCCGGAGGCTTCAGCGGGGATGGCGGTCCGGCGGTCGAGGCGGAGCTTGATTCTCCTCGTGGAGTCGCGGTGGATGACGCCGGCAACTTCTACATTGCCGATTCACGGAATAACCGCATTCGGCGGGTGGATCCCTCGGGGACCATTTCCACCATCGCAGGTCTTGGAAGGCCGGGCTTTGGCGGGGACAACGGCCCGGCCATAGCCGCCCAGTTGAATTTCCCGGCAGCCGTGGCGGTGTCCAGTACCGGCAACCTTTACATCGCCGATGCCGACAACCATCGCATTCGGCGGGTGGATCGTTCGGGGACCATCTCCACCATCGCCGGCACGGGGGAGCCGAACTTTAGCGGGGATAACGGCCCGGCGGTCGAGGCATCGCTAGCCTTTCCTCTAGACACTGCCGTGGCCGACGCCGACAACCTCTTCGTTGCCGATTCCTTCAATCGCCGCATTCGAATCTTGACCCTCACTTCGCCTCCCACAAGCCTTTACGCCCCCACCAACCTGACCGCAAGGGCTGTTTCCCCATCCCAGGTCGACCTGAATTGGCGGGAAGACATCGATGATGAAACCGGTTTCAGGGTGCAGCGCCGTCAGGATGGTCCGAGCGATTGGATCGAAGCCGGAACCACGGCTGCCAACGTCACCACCTTTTCGGATCTGGGATTGGAACCAAACACCACCTATCACTATCGCGTGCAAGCTTTCAACAGCGCCGGAGCGTCCTCCTTCTCCAACCAGGCCATGGCCACCACGCTTTCAGAGGTTCCTCCCACAGTAACCGGTTTCGCACCCATCGGGGGACCGGCAGGCACTCCGGTCACCCTTAGCGGAACCGGTTTTCTCGGGGCTGAGGAGGTCAGGTTCAATGGCGTCGGTGCGACCAGGTTCGAGGTTCTGTCGATGACCCGTCTCCAGGCCCTCGTACCCCGGGGCGCTACCAGCGGCCCCATCAGCGTGGTTACGCCCGGTGGGACGGGGGTGAGCGCCGACAGCTTCACCGTGACCGAGGCTGGAATCCAAAGCCGCCTGTTCGTCCCCATTGTGCTGAGGCTGGGGGGCCAGGCTGGTTCCTTCTACACCTCCGAATTGACCCTCGCCAACCGAAGCAACCAGCAGGCCGCCGTCGGCTATACCTACACCGCTTCCATCGGCTCCGGTTCAGGAACGGCCGTGGATTTCCTGGCACCCGGCGAGCAACGCATCATTCCCGATGCCATCGGCTATCTGACATCCCTGGGAGTGCCAATAGGTCGTGGCGGAGCGGGGGGGACACTGCGGGTTGATTTCTCCGGCCTCTCTCCTTATTCGGACGGCGCTGTCACCGTCAGGACCAGCACGCCGGTTCCCGATGGACGCGCCGGCCTGGCCTACCTGGGGTTGAACGGGACCCAGTTGCTCCACGGCCCGGCCTGGCTCACCGGCCTGCGTCAGAACGAGATCGATCGCTCCAACGTCGCCCTGCAGAATGCCGGGGAGGAGGATATCGCCTTGAGAGTGACGGTATTCTCGGGAGACCCCGCAGCAGCGGGGAGCGTGGTCTTGCCGGAGAAACTGCTGAAGCCGGGTGAGTTCTTTCAGTATAACGCCATCCTCAACACCGCCGGCTACGAGCATGGGTATGTGAAGGTAGAACGAACGAGCGGGACCGCCCCTTACTATGCCTACGGAGTCATCAACGACCAGGCCAACTCGGACGGGTCCTTTGTCTTTCCGGTCACGGAGGACTCTCTGATCGGTAAGAGGGGACAGACGCTGCCGGTGATCGTGGAAACCGAATTCTTCAACAGCGAACTGACGGCGACCAACTTCTCGGCCAATGCCAAGACGCTGGATTTCAGTTTTGTGGATGACGCCTACGGAGCCCCCAACACTGCTAACTTCAGCCTGACGCTGCAGGCGGGGGAACAGAGGATCATCCCGGAAATCGTCAATCATTTGCGCCAGCAGTCGACTAGAGGAATCGGTCCACCGGGCCCGGATATCGCCCGGGCAGTTTTCGCCACTGTCGCCGTGGGGGATATGAGTGGGATCGTGATTGGAGCTCGGACGGGGTCGCCCGGAGGAGGGGGACAGTATGGAGTCTTCTACCACGCCGTTCCCCACGGCTCGACCACAGTTGACAGTGCCTGGATCTACGGGTTGCAGCAGAATTCCGAGAACCGCAGCAACCTGGTACTGATCAACACCGGGGAAGTCGACGAAAGTGACAGCATATTCGTCGTCGAGATTTATAGTGGAGAGGTTGGCGCTGGCGGTTCCCCGACAACAAGACAGATTGTTGGCCTCGTGGGTCCCCGGCGTTGGGTCCAGATCAACGGGGTTCTCAGGAGGGAAATCAGTCAAGGATACGTTCAGGTATATAGGGGCACCGGCAACAACCCCTTTATCGCCTACGGTGTGATCAATGACGGCGGTGCGCCCGGCCAGCGTAGCGGCGATGGCGCCTTCCTGCCCAGCCAGGAGTAGGACGGACCCGAAACAAGGAATCAGTGGGCCGGTGGTCGCCGTATCCGTGAGGTGTTTTGCGATTGAGCGGTGTCAGCCGCGTAGGCGTCGATTCAGTCGCATCATCCCGAAACGCATTACCTCTCCGATAGGACGTTGAACACGATGCCGACCTTCTGCAATCTTCTCAGCCTTGCAACCCGCCGGCGACGAGCTCACAGCGGCTTGAGGCTGTCGACCCCCATGTAGCGCGATCCGTAGAAGACCAGAGGCGGCCTGGAATCGTCCAGGTTCAGGCCGACCACCTCCCCCAGGAAAAGCGTGTGGGTTCCGCCGTCGAAGGTCCGGGTCACCCGGCAGTCCAGGTACCCCTGGGTCCCCTCCAGGATCGGCGCTCCGGTAACTGCCGTGGTCCACTCGATGCCCTCGAAGCGGTCGTCGTCCTTGTCCCGGTGACGTCCGGCAAAGCGATCGGAGATCGCGGTCTGATCTTCGCTCAACACGTTGACGGCGAAGAGCCTGCTCTCCTCGATGAGGGGCCAGGAGCGGGCGTCCTTGGCCACGCTCACCATGACCGTGCAGGGGTTCAGCGAGATGGAGCAGAAGGCGTTGCAGGTGAGCCCGTGGACTTCCTGGCCAGACCGGGTGGTGACCACGGTGACACCGGTGGCGAAGCGGGACATGATCCTGCGAAATTGAGAGGAGTCGATGGGTGTTTGCATGGATATCCCTTTATTGATGGCAGGTTTACAGGGGAGTCTGGATGCACAACCGCATGGCGGGGGTCACTTCCTCGTAGATGGCCAGCATGGATTCCACCAGGTCGGTTCCGGAAGTTCCCCGGACGGTATCCTCGTCCATGGGGAAATAGAGCAGGAACCCGGCCCAGGCGTCTCCCGGGGCCTGCTCCAGGCCGGCCCGCAGCCGGGACGCCGGGGGTAGGTTCGATTTGCAGTAGCGAAACAGATCGGAGCGCCAACCGCCGGCCTGCACCTGGAAGCCCTCCCGCAACACCAGCCGCTTCAGTTCCCGTTCCATGTTCCCCCTGGGCTTCAGCGCCCGCATCAGCCGGTGCCAATCCCAGTCGTCCCTCAATCGGAAGCGTTCCTGTTCGGGGGGAGCCTCCAGCAGGCCCCGCTCCACCTGCAGCCCGCACTTGAAGCGCCCCTCATCGGTATCGACCATGAGGAAAAACTTGGCGCAACCGAAGCTGACCTTGGAGGAAAGGGGCTTGGCGGCCCGATTGGCCTTGGCCAGGAACCCGATCCACTGCCAGTAGACCCCGCGGCCCCAGCGCTCGGTGACGAAGGGCTGCCGGTACCTCGCCTCCAGGGCGACCTTCAGAATGCGGGTGATGCGTTCGTCGTCATCCAGATTTCCGACCCGAATTCCGCGGCGAAAATCCAGGAACTCCGGACGGAATCGAGTGTGCTGAGGGGAGAACCCCTCCGAGCGAGGCGATGGACGGACCATGTCTTCCTCACTCCCTCCTGTCACTTCATCCCCACGGTGCGTCCGAAGCTGTCCTGGTAGATCAGCGGGTCCACCCGAGCGTCGATGAGCGTCGGGCAGCCGGCGGTCATGGCGGCTCCCAGTTCGCGCTCGAAGTCCTCGGGCGTGTCCACGGTAGCCGCCTTCAGTCCGCAGGCCCTGGCCACCTCGGCAAACTGCACCGGATGCAGATCCAGACCATAGTCGGGCAGGCTGCGAATTTTCTGGCGGGCTTTCATGGTCCCCAGGGCCTGGTCGTTCACGATCACGAGCGGCACGGTGCCCCCCGTGCGTGCCAGCACTTCCAGCTCTCCCAGGCGCATCAGGAGACTGCCGTCGGCTCCCAGACCGATCATGGGCGTATCGGGATCGGCCAGGCGGGCACCGCAGATGGCCGGCAGGGTCAGTCCCATGGTGCGCCCCCCTGACGTCCCGTAGTAGGTGCCCGGCTGGTCGGCCAGCCAGAGATGTTCCAGCATGCAGATGAAGACTCCCGTCTCGGAAATGAGGATTCCATCCGAAGGCAACACGCTTCGGCAGATCTCGATAATGTCCTGGGCAGCCAACCTGGCCCGACCGGGCCGCTTGAAGGCGGGCAGTACCTCCTGGCGCAGCGCCCGGACCTCGCGACCGTGGAAGCCGGCGCGGGCCTGGGGCGCCAGTGCCGGCAGCACGCTCTTGAGGTTGCCGTTGACCCGGGCCCCGGGTTGCTGGGAAAGGGATCGATACTCGGGAGAGCTGAGCACTTCCGCCGTGGGCAGGTCGCACTTCCAGGGCCCGTGGGTCATGAGGGCGTCCACACCCAGCAGCAGCACTCCATCCGCTTTCTCGAAAGCTCTGGACTCGATGATTCCCGGAGAGTAGATCCCCACGAAGACCCCCGCCCAGCGATCGTGCGATTCGGGAAAGACGCCGCGGGCTTCCATGGTCACCAGGACCGCGGCTCCCAGGTTCTCCGCCAGTGAGAGCAGTTCCCCGGTGGCATCGTCCCGCACCACGTCGGCCCCGGCAATGATCAGAGGCTTGCGCCACTTGGAAAGCAACTCCCGGCAGGCCGCGATTTCATGCTCCGGCGCGGAGGCTGCCGGAGTGCGCGCCCGCGGGGGAAGCGGTGGACCGCACTCCGCACTGCCCAGGTCGGCGGGAAAGTTGAGCAGAGCCGGACCCGGCCGGCCCTCGGTGGCGCGGTAGCTGGCCTCCTGAACCGCCAGCGGCGCATTCTCCGTCGAAAGCGTCTCCCGATAGCGTTCAATTCCGCTGAAGAGGCTCAACTGGTCGCAGTGCTGGACCATCTCATAGCCGGCGGTGGCCGGAGGACAGGTCTCGCAGACCGCCACCATGGGGGCCCGTTCGAAGTGAATGTTGGCGGCACCGCCCACCAGGTTGGCGGCTCCCACTCCTCGAATGGTCAGGGCCAGCCCGGCCGTATCCTTCATCAGGCCGTAATAGGCGGCCATGATGGCGGCCGAGGACTCATGGTTCACGCTGACGAAATCCACACCCAGCTTGCGGCCGGCCTCCATCAGGTCCAAGGGACTGCCACCCCCGGGAATGCCAAAGAAATGGCGCAGGTTGCGGGCTCGTGCATCCTCCATAATCAGTTCGGCAATGGTCATTGTCCAATCCTCGGTCGGTGAAGGGTACGGTGGGCCGTTGGACCATCCATAGGGTCAGGCATTTGTCTCATGTTTGGAGATCTTTGTAAAGCGCGCCGGCCCGCCGCCGGCTGGAAGGATTTCGCGAAGATCGCCGGCATTGCCCCCTGCGCTGAAACCGAGGGTTACCCAGGAAGGTCAAGAAGAATTATCCACGGAGCCTTTTGCAGAATTGGGCAGTGGGGCGTTTACCGGGATTAGCCACAAGAGGCACAAAAACACAACTTGTGGCTTTTGTGCCTCCTGTGGTTAGACAGTATTTTTCGCCGGTTCGCGCCCGATATCGATAAAGGCAGACCCTCAGGCTTGCCGGCAAGATAACCTGCCCGGCATCTCTTGACCCCTCTCCGCCAAATGCCATAGCATCCCTCCAACTCAAGACCGGATGAAGCCCAAAGAAAGAAGCGTGAATCCATGAGACCGTTGCTGAGCATTGTCATCCTGATCTTACTCTGTTGGCCCGGCGGGACCTCAGGGGGCGAGTCCCACCAGGCCTGGTTGCACCATACCGAATTCGCCGACTTCGCCGGCGGAACGCTCGAGGACGGCGGCGCCAACCTCTACGTCACCCGCTCGGGCTCGGTGCGCATGATCCACACGCTGGACCTGAACAACGACGGCTACCTCGACATCTTCGTGGCCCAGGACCACAACCAGTTGGAGAACGAAGACCTCCTGATCTACTGGGGAACCCCGCAGGGACCGCGGTCGATTCTGCCGCCCCTGCCCGACCAGCAGCCGCTGGGCAAGCTCTTGCGGGAAATTCGCGCCCGGGAAAGCGGCGTCACCCGGCTCCCCACCGACGGAGGAGGTCCCTCGCTGCTGGCCGACCTCAACGGGGACGGCTACCTGGAGATCGTCTTCTGCAACTTCATC
>JAPVWS010000295.1 GCA_027493295.1 Candidatus Versatilivorator vitaminiformans
GGGCGACCTCTATGCCACCATCTACAAGGCCCTGGGAATCGACTGGACCAAGGAATACATGAGTCCCATAGGCCGCCCGGTAAAGATCGCCAATGCCCTGGACGATGAAACCGGCCAACCCATCAAGGAACTGATCTGAGGCAGGTGGACTTCCTCAGAGAGCCTCTCCTACCCTGACCGTGATGGGAGAGGCGTGGTGGTGGACCAGGTACCACTTCCCCCTGACTCGGGAAAAAAGGTTGGTGCCCTGGACTTGAGAACGGCTGAAGTTGGCGTTCCGGTAGCTCTCGACGTTCTCCAGGCAGGACACCCAGGCGAAGTCTCCATTCACTCGGATCGCAACCTCGGTCGCCCGGATCTTCATGTGCTCCGTATTGCGGAAGATGGTGGCCCAGCTCTTGCGAATTCTCTTCCAACCGGTCAGCAGTTCCCAACTCGGATGCACACACTTGACCCAGGGCTCCTGAAGCCAGACCTTTCCCATGGCTCGGAGGCTCTGGTCGGAAACCGCCTGGTAGAAACGTTCGTTCACTCGAAACACCTCCAACTGCTCGCCGCTGAATTTTGCTTCTTCGCCCTCGGCGGCCCCATCCACTTGAGCCACTCCGGGACGAGCCTCGGGTGAGCCGCTGGCGGCCCTCGGCAGTCGGTCAGGCAAAACCGCACCCGGAACCAAGATCAACGACAGACAAAGAGCTGTTGCCCACGGTATTCGTCCGACCGGGTAAAGGGCACCCATCTCATTTCCTCCCATCATTGTATTTCAGCCACGTCCGCCCCCACTCTGCCGCGACGGGGCGGACCCTTTCCGGTGAATCCGGATTCCCGGATTATTGAACATGGATGCACAGGATGCACAGTATATTCAGGAGGGGAGGCTGCTGCTCGAGAGTCTGACTCCGGCGACGATCGGGTGCGGACTTGCGGATGTCCGGGACTGCAAGCCAGCCGTCTCCGGAATGAATCCTGTGCATCCGTGTGAATCAATATCAACTCATGCCTGCTGTTCTTGACACCCGCGCAGCCCATTGATTAAATTGCCCGCATTGGTTCATGGTTCCTTCAACCCCGGGAGCGCAGACGTGGGCCTGTGCTTGCCCGCCCGTCTCTCCCTTTCAAACGAGGAAGATTGGATGAGTTCCGTCAACAATGTCGATCGGTTCCGGCAACGCCTGCAGGAAGGCAAGATTTGTGTGGGAACCTCTGTTTCGCTTACCGATCCCATCGTCAGCGAACTCGCTGCCGAGGCTGGAAACGACCTGGTGTGGATCGAAATGGAGCACTCCTACCTCGATCTTCGCGCATTGTTGGGACACCTGGCCGCGCTGCGTGGTACCCAGGCAGCTCCCATCGTTCGCGTCGCCTGGAACGATCCCGTCCTGATCAAGCCGATCCTGGACCTGGCTCCGGCCGGCATCGTGGTGCCCATGGTCTGTTCGGGCGAAGAGGCTGCCAAGGCCGTTGCCGCCTGTCGCTACCCGCCTCAGGGCATTCGCGGATTCGGCCCGATCCGCAACATGTACGGCATCGAGAGCATGGAAGAGTATCTGGCCATAGCCAGACAGCAAATCATGGTGTTTGTCCAGATTGAGCACATCCAGGCCGTCCACAATCTGGACGAGATCCTGGCGACCCCCGGTCTGGACGGCATCGTGATCGGGCGTAACGATTTGACCGGCTCCATGGGCAAGCTCGGCCAGCACAGCGACCCGGAAGTGCTCCGAACCATTGACAGCGTCTTCGCCAGGGTCCGTGAAACCGAACTCTTCCTGGGGGCCTCGATCGGCTGCAACCTGGAAACCGTCAAGGACTGGTACGGGAAGGGAGTCCAATGGTTTGCGCTGGGTGATGATGTGGTCCACTTTTTCGAAGGTGCCAAGGCCGTGGCCGACGAGGTCCACGCGCTGGGAGAAAACGGCTAGCCCGCCTTGCTCACCGGTGACGGGGTGTATCATGAAAAGGGGCGTGTTTTCAGCATCCTCCCGACCACTCCTTGGGAATCTCCTTTCGAAAGCCGGGCCCATCACACCCCGCTACGGGAAGCGTCAGCCAGCCTCCGATGAGACCCTTTGCAACTATCGGTCAAGCCGTCCCGGGAGTCTCGCAGTGCGATTGCTCCTTGTCTCAGCCTTCTTCCTGACCTGGGTTACCGTCGGTGTAGCAGAGGAGCCGGAAAACACCAATCCCCACACTACTCCGGAAGACGTTGCCGCCGGCGGCCGTATCTATCGTTCCCATTGCATCGAGTGCCACGGCCGTGACGGAACGGGCGGCCGGGGTCCGGACATTACTCGGGGAGACCTGCGCTACGGAAACAGCGACGCCGCCTTGGCCGACACCATTTCGACCGGGATCCCGGGCACCTCGATGCCGCTGTTCTTCTTCAACGGCAAACAGCTCTGGCAGATCGTGGCGTTCGTCCAATCGCTGCAGCGAGACGAACCCGAACCCCCTGGGGACCCGGTGGCGGGCGCTGCAATTTTTGGCGGCAAGGGTGGCTGCGTCACCTGCCACATGGTCGATGGCCAGGGTGGACGCCAGGGCCCGGACCTGACCACGGTCGGGGCCAGGCGCTCGCTTCGCCACCTGCGGAGCGCCATCCTGGAGCCCAACCAATGGGTATCACCGCAAGATTGGAAGATTCAGGCCAAGACGAAAGGCGGTGTAAGGGTGGAGGGGATTCGACTCAACGAAGACACCCACTCACTGCAACTGCTGGACTCCAAAGACAAGCTTGTTTCCTTGGTCAAGGGTGACCTGGAACGCTATCGAATCATCAAGGTGTCTTCAATGCCGGCCTACGCCGGACAATTGAGTCAAAGCGAAGTGGATGACCTCGTCGCTTACCTGTACACGCTTCGGGGAAAGGGGGCTTCACCGTGAAGATCCTGTTGACTGTCGTGCTCACTATTCTGTGGAGTGCCAACCTCCCGGGGCAGGTCAGCTACCAGCGGATTCTGAACGCTGACGACGAGCCCGGCAACTGGTTGACCTATTCCAGAACCTACAACAGCCAGCGGTACAGCCACCTGGATCAGATCCGGAAGGACAACGTAAAGAACCTGGAGCTGAAGTGGGTGTTCCAGGCCAAGTCCCTCGAGAACTTCGAGGCGACCCCTCTGGTGGTGGACGGGATCATGTATCTGACCCGCCCCCCCAATGTGGTGGTCGCCCTGGATGCCAGGACCGGGCGCGTCTTCTGGACCTACCACCACAAGGTTCCCAAGGAAGTGAGCGTGTGCTGCGGCCTGGTCAACCGCGGGTTGGCCATCCTGGACAACCTTCTTTTTCTGGGCACGCTGGATGCCCGCCTGCAAGCGCTCGACGCCAAGACCGGCTCCCTGGTGTGGGACGTGAAGCTGGCGGACTTCCGGGACGGCTACGCGGTCACCATGGCCCCGCTCGCAGTCAAGGACAAAGTGATTGTGGGCATGGCCGGGGGCGAGTACGGCATTCGCGGTTTCCTGGAAGCCTACGAAGCCAAGACCGGCAAGAAGGCCTGGCGCTTTCACACCATTCCGGGCCCCGGCGAACCGGGGAACGAGACCTGGGAGGGGGATTCTTGGAAGACCGGCGGGGGCTCGGCCTGGCTGACGGGCTCCTTCGATCCGGAGTTGAACCTGCTCTACTGGGGAATCGGAAACCCCGGGCCCGACTGGAACGGTGACCTGCGCGAGGGCGACAATCTCTATTCCGATTCAGTGGTGGCCCTGAATCCCGACAACGGCCGGCTTCAATGGCATTTCCAGTTCACACAACACGACGTCTGGGACTACGATGCCGTGCAGATTCCCGTCCTGGTCGACATGGAATTCGGCGGCCGCGAGCGCAAGCTGATGCTCTGGGGAAACCGCAACGGTTTCTACTACGTTCTGGACCGAACGGATGGCCGCTTCCTGCTGGGAAAGGCCTTCGCCCACCAGACATGGGCCGAAGGCCTGGATGAAAACGGACGGCCCATCAAGAGGGCCGGGGCCGAACCCAGTGTGGAGGGCACCTTGACCTACCCCAGCGTGCAGGGTGCAACCAACTGGTATTCGCCTTCCTACAGCCCCAGATCGGGGCTCTTCTACTTGTCAGTCTGGGAATATGCCAGTGTCTACTATAAAGGCGACCCCACCTATGTTCGAGGGGAACGCTTCATTGGAAGCTTCCCCAGGGGCGTCTACCCGGACGTGATGGTGGACACCGACCCGGGTTACGGCGCCGTGCGGGCCCTCGACCCCAAGACCGGCGAACGCAAGTGGGAATACAAGATGACCAGCGTAACCGAGGGTGGGGTTCTGACCACCGCCGGCGACGTCCTGTTCTCGGGCAACATGGAGGGGCATGTCTTCGCCCTGGACGTCTTTGACGGCAGCCTCCTGTGGAGCCGTAACCTGGGCGGGAGGGTCATCAGTTCACCCATCACCTACCTGGTCGATGACAAACAGCACTTCTCCATCGTATCCGGGCATTCCCTTTACACCTTTGTGCTGAAGGACTAAAAGTTCTTTCCTTAAACAGACACTCTCAGCCGCGCCAATGACCTCCGTTCTCCACATCTCCCGAGGAACTTCATGCTGAATGGAATCTTCGTTGTCATCGTCCTGTTTTCCATCC
Source organism: Candidatus Versatilivorator vitaminiformans (assembly GCA_027493295.1). Lineage (GTDB taxonomy): Bacteria > Acidobacteriota > Terriglobia > Versatilivoradales > Versatilivoraceae > Versatilivorator > Versatilivorator vitaminiformans. The sequence continues at coordinate 4,603 of JAPVWS010000295.1, forward strand.
TGATGGCTGCCTTTACCGGGCGCATGGA
>JAPVWS010000296.1 GCA_027493295.1 Candidatus Versatilivorator vitaminiformans
CTTGTCCTTTTCCCCTCAGCGCATCCATGCTCGCTCGACCGTAGTGACCGCTACGCTCTTCGCTCCCGAGCACGCGCTGAGGGAAAAATGCCTGCGCCAGGATCACACCCCCTGGTGAGAAATGCGGGTTAAACCCGGCCGAACGGTCCCGATCCGCAGCACTCCGGGTCACACGACGTGGTATCAAGTCCTTGAGGCCCTATCCAAGGCATTTCAGAATCACCCCGCCCGGCATTTCCCAGGCTTTCCCCCGATGTTCCCCCAAATTAGGGGCAACCCTTGGGGTTGTCCGTTTGTTCGCGGTAGCCGGGAGCCGGAGGCAGGGAAATAGGGCAAGGATTCATAGAGGCAAGAGCGAGCCCGTCAGGGTATACTGTTCAAGGTATGGGTCCGCCGGTGCTGATCGGACCTGGCCGTCCCCGGAGTGTCCGTACCTTTCTCCCTCTTCGATCGAATCGTTTCCACGGGTTGGGTGAGCGGAATTACCCCATCCGGAAAGGGAGAAAGTAAATGCCGGCTTCGTCTAAGACTCAAACCAGCGCAATTCATCGTGTCCTGATTGACAGCGGCGCGGATCCCAAGCTGATCCATCCTGCCATCGAGGAGATGCGTAGCTTGAGCGGGCAGAACGTCACCACCGCCATCGGAGCTCAAATCACCGAACTTCGGTCTGAAGTGCAAGCTCAAATCAGCGAGCTTCGGTCTGAGATGCAAGCTCAGATCAGCGAGCTTCGGGCGGAGATGCAAGCTCAGATCAATGGGCTGCAAGCTCAGATCAATGGGCTGCAAGCTCAGATCAATGGGCTGCAGGCTCAGATCAAAGAGCTGCAAGTTCAATTCACCGCTCTCCGTGGGGAGATGCGCACCCTCACCAAGATCATCTGGACGCTCATCAGCCTGCTATTCATTCCCATGTTCGGCTTGCTCTACAAGATCCTCACCTCGTGACCCAAACCGATTTTGGCCGGGATAAAATAGGGCGACGTTGTTGATATATTATTCAACAATGTCCCTCAATTTCGTCCGCCTATAGGGTGGCAGCCCGCAGCATCGTAGGAAACTCAGCGGCGGCTAAAAGGGCAGCATGCGGGCGGGACACCCGCGCTCCCGGGGGGCCGTTCCAGCGGTGCAGTGGGTGGAAGCCGGGCCGTCAGGTTTGAGAGCAAGGGAGGAGATTCATGGCACGCATCCGTCTGGTCGACCAAGGGGTCGTCTACCGCAATACCAATCCGGGCTACGAGTTCCATTTCGCCTGCCACAGCTACCTGGTTCAGTTGACGCCGAAGGAGCTGCTGTGCACCTTTCAGCGGGGACAGGCCCTCTACAGCGTGGACTCGGCGATGGTGCAGGCACGCTCCAGCGACGGAGGGCGGAGCTGGAAGACCGAGGGACTGATCCATGATGCCTCCGGGGACGACCGGCCCTACTCCTACCACGCCCCCATGGGCACGTGTCTGCCCGACGGTTGCCTGCTGATGACGGCCCAGCGCTGGGATCGGTCCGATCCGGCCCAACCGTTGTTCAATGAGCAGACCGGCGGCATTGTCCCGGCCGACACCCTCTTCTACCGGTCCGGCGACAGAGGGGCCGGCTGGTCGGGGCCGGAGGTCCTGCAGGTTCCCGAGGGCATGGTGATCACCCCGAGCTGCTCCATGGTGGTCCTGTCGAACGGCGACTGGTTCCAGGCATTCGACCGGTGGCATGCCTACCACGACCCCGGTCCTTACAAGCCCAGCACGGTGGGGCTCTTTTCCTCGGATGAGGGCCGAAGCTGGGGAGATCCGGTGACCTTTGGCGTTGGATCGGGGACCGGAAAGGGCCACTGGCACGGCCGGGTCGTCCGGCAGCGCGACGACAGTCTGTTCGCCCTGTTCTGGACGGCCGATCTCGAGTCGGGGGAGCACCTGACGCTGCACGCTTCCACCGGCACCCCGGACGGGCGGGAGTGGTCGGAGCCGGTCCCGACCAACATCCCCGGACAGACCAACTGGGCCGTGGACCTGGGCGGGGGCCGCATGGCGGTGGTCTATACCGTGCGGGAGACCGACCCTCCAGGGTTTTTCGCTGCTTGCTCCCGGGACGGGGGCCTCACCTGGGACCTCGACAACCGGATCCACGTCTGGGACGCCACCGGCCGCGACAAGATCGGAACCGATGCTCCCGAGTCCTACCCGCGGTCCCATGACAGCATCGCCTTCGGGGCTCCCATGGCGACCGTGTTGGACGACGGCGATATCCTGGCCACCTTCTGGTGCACCGAGGTGTCTGTCACCCAGGTCCGATTTGTTCGTCTGAGAGTGGAGTAGGCGGTCAGGGCAGTCTTACCGGGACTGCAACTCGACCCGCTGAGCCGTGGAGGACTCCTTGTAGCGGGCTCTGGCTGCCTCGTCGATCGTGGAGGAAGCGGCGTCGTAGACGATGGCCAGGGCCCTGCGAGAGATCCGGCTGGGGTTGGCGTCGGCACGGTGAATCATGTCGCAGTGGTGGGCCAACAGGTCGCCCGGGGAAGCCAGGGCCTTGACTTCGGCCGCTTCATCCTCGGGTCCCCAGTCGCTCAGACCCTGGGAAAACCCCAGGATGTTCGACACGTTGTGAGGACGGATGCCTTTCCGGTGAGAGCCCCGCACATAGCGGATGCACCCGTTCTCCTCGCTCACCGGATCCAGCGGGAACCACAGAGTGACGGCGTGGCTGGGGAGCAGGCAGAAATAGTACCCGTCCTGGTGGGGCGGCGTGGGCTTTCCGATGCCTGCCGGCTTGTTGAACAGCTCCACTCCGCGGAGAACGACCGGCGTGCCGAGCAGGGCCTCAGCCAGCCTGGCGAACTTGGGCAGAACGGTAATGGACTGGAAGAAGGAGTCGTGCGTCTCCATTTGCTGCATCTGCTTGAGGGTTTCCGCGCGCCCCTGGATCTCGTAAAAGACGTCGGTGGGGGGCAGGCCGGGCGCGATCTCGCCAATGTAGCGCTGCAGATTCTCCTCCAGGTTGCTCACCTCGTCCGGCGTCAGGTAGCCCTTGAGCCTGACGAAACCGTTCCTGGAAAATTCCTCGTGATACTGTGAATAGGGGTTCATGACCGGCTGTTTCCTCCATGCGATGAAGTAGGACACGCCCTTGCGCAAGCCCATGCCGCGCTGCCTTCCTCGAAGTCCATCAAAGTCACTAAACTTCGATTGACAGTCGAAGCAAAACCATACACCATGGCTGTCCCCTTGGCAAACGGCTGCCTCGGATCGATTTGCGGCCTGTCGGTTTCGCCGATTTGCCCGGAGCGGAAGTTCCCCTCCTGTCCCCCTTCGAGAGGATCCATCCATGATCGAGGTCATAGAAGACATCACCATCTACGACAATCCCAGGCCTCAAGTCCACAGTCGCCACGGGATTTTCCCCGACCTGCTGGAATTGCCCGGCGGGGAGCTGCTGACTCTGTTTGTCATGGGAGAAGCGTTCGAGTCGCCCAACTCCACCACCCATGTCTCGCGGTCCCAGGACGGTGGGAGAAGCTGGACACTGCAGGGGCCGCTCTACGACAAGTCGCTGGACCCGGTGGCGACCAGCGATTGCTTGAAGGCCACCCGGCTGCGGGACGGTCGCCTGATCGCGGTCGGCTATTGCTTCTACCGCCACGACCTGGAGCAGGGCATCAGCATCGAAGAGACTGGAGGTATCCTGCCGGGAGATGACATCGTCTCCTTTTCCGAAGACGACGGCAGGACCTGGACAGTCCCTCGTGTCATCCCCCGGAGCCACCCGGAACTGCTGGAGATCTCGGGTCCCTGCATTCAGACCGCGGAGGGCGACCTGCTGGCCGTGGCCGGTATCTTCAAGATGCCCGACGGATCCAACCCCTCCGGCCAGTACGGCGTGTTGTTCAGAAGCCGGGATAATGGGGAAACCTGGGACGATAAAGGCCGTTTCTTCGACCTCCCCGGCAGGGAAGTGACGGCCTGGGAGTCCCGGATCTGCGAGATGCAGCCCGGACGAGTGGTGGCCATTACCTGGGCCTACGACTTTCCGGCCTCCAAGCACCTGCCCAATTACGTAGCCATTTCCCGGGACAACGGCCACACCTGGCTGGATTCCATCAACACCGGCCACCAGGCCCAGGCTTCCAATCTGATGTGGTTGGGTGACGACCTGCTGTTGACCATCCACTGCCACAGGGAGGGGGACCTGGGCGTCTGCGTCCGGATCGTCGATCTTGCGGGAGACCGCTGGAACACCCTGGAGGAGAAGTTCATCTGGAACGCCGGACAGTCTCTGGCGACCGATTCCGGCCAGGTGATCCACGACATGTTCCAGTCCCTCCGGTTCGGCCAGGCCTCGCTGCTGCCCCTGCAGGACGGCACCATCCTGGCCGCCTACTGGACCATCGAGGACGGGCAAGGCAGGGTCAAGGCCCACCGCCTGAAAGTCAGCGCCTGACTAGTGGTCAGTGGTCAGTGGTTGGGAGGCGCTGCGGTCTGATCGTCCGGCGTCGCCCCCCACCGCATCAGCCTTCGCCATTCGGCTCGGCTTCTGCGACTCCCCCTCAAGGGGGGAATGATAGAGTTCTACTGGAAGCCATGTGCTGGCCTCAAGCACTCCCCCCTGGAGGGGGAGTCGGTGAGACAAGGGCCCCGCCCGCAGTCGAACCGGTGGGGGGGACGGAACCCGCGAGGTCGCCACCTAGGAGCTTCCGCCCGCAGTCGAACCGGTGGGGGG
>JAPVWS010000297.1 GCA_027493295.1 Candidatus Versatilivorator vitaminiformans
CCGAACTTGACCGCGTCGAAGCCCTGGTCCCGGAAGCGGCGGGCCCTCTCGCCCGTTTCCGCAGGCGTGGCGCCGAACAGGGAGCTGGCATAGGCGCGAATCCTCTGGTGGAAACCGCCTCCCAACAACTTCCAGACGGGCAATCCCAGCACCTTGCCCTTGATGTCCCAGAGCGCCATGTCGATCCCGCTCATGGCGTGAATGGCGATTCCCCGCCGGCCGGCATAGATGTTCTCCCGATACATCTTGTGCCAGAGAAATTCTGTCCGCAGGGGGTCTTCGCCAATCAGGAGCTCGCCCAATCCGCTGTTGAGAGGGTGGCAATAGGGGCCCTCGATCATCCCCTTGACGGCCATGGGGGCGGAGTCCACTTCGCCGATGCCATGCACCCCCGCATCGGTTTCCACCCGGACAACCAGAACGTCCTGGCCGCTGTCGGCCTGTTCCTTGATTTCGGGAAGACGCAGGTAGAGAGTTTCGACTCGAGTGATTTTCATGGTGGCTCCAGCGTCGACGGCCGCGCGGGACGGGGAAAACTCCTCCCTACCGGCACCTCATGCGAAGGCCTGATTGACGGGTTTGATGATGAGCTCGGGTACGTGGGCCCGCGGGGGAAGCGCGGCCACAAACAGAACCGCGGCCGCCACGTCTTCGGGCCGCAGGATCCGCGCGCGGTGCTCGGCGCTGACTGCGACCGGGCGGACGTCGAGCAAGGGCGTGTCCACCTCTCCCGGAGCAACCACGGTGGCGCGGATGCCCCGGTGGCCCTCTTCCAGGCTCACCACCTTGGTGAAGGCGTCCATGGCGTGCTTGGAGGCGCTATAGGCCGCTCCTCCCAGGTCACTGGCCCGACAACCGGCCGTAGAAGTGACATTGACGATGAGACCGTCCCCCCGATCTCGCATGTGGGGAAGCACCTCGGCAGCCACATTGAAGGCCCCGGTGGCATTCACGGCCATGATGTAGTCCCAGCTCTCCGGCTCGATCCGCTCCATGGTTCTTTCGACCACGTTCACCCCGGCGTTGTTGACCAGGATGTCGATCTTTCCGAACCGGTCGATCGCCTTGCCGACCAGCTCTCCGACCTGGGTGCGATCGGTGACGTCCAGCGGCCAGGGGTGCACGGCTCCCGCCCCATCGATGCTCAGGGCTGCCGTCTGAAGTCTTTCCCGATTGCGGCCGCAAATCACCACCGTGGCCCCCTCGTCTGAAAACTGCCGGGCTACCGCCAAACCGATTCCGGTGGCGCCTCCGGTAACAAGGGCCACTTTGTCCTTGAGTTGCATGGGTTTCCTTTCAACTAGTGTTCTGTAACAGAAATAGGGTTGCCATGTTTCGGAGCGCAACGGCACCGGATTCTAGGAGCGACGACGAGCGAATGCTATTCATTGCGAGGAGTGGAAAGCGCAACGGCACCTGTTGGCTGAAACGAGACGGGTCTCTCCTAGCGACTGTTCCCCGGTGGAACCTCCATCGGAGATGGTAACCCTATTTCTGTTACAGGACACTACCGTTGAACGCCTGCCACACCCGCCGGCAGGCCGAAACAGTAGAGGTGCCGGCTGGTCCGCAGGTAGATGCGCCCCCCGGAAATGGCAGGGGTGGCGTAGGCTTCCTCCTGAAAATCGGCATGGGACAATTGCCGCCATTGAGGCTCGGCGCTGATCACGCTCAACTCGCCCCTCTCGCTGAGCAAGTAGATCTTGCCGTCTCCCGCAACCGGCGAACTGAAATATTGGGATTGCCCGGCAACTCGACCCACCTTCAGGGTCTTTCCCGTTTCCGGATCCAGGCTGGCCACGATGCCCCCCCGCTTCACCCAGAAAAGGTAACCCCTGTAGTGGATAGGAGAGGGGACATAGGGCAGGTAGCGGTTCTGCCTCCACAGCACATGGGACTTTGTGACGTCGCCGGTCCCGCCCGGGCGGATGGCCAGAGCCACATTCTGCACCGTCTCGAAAATGTGCTTCATTCCATCGTATTCGGCTCGGGTGAGCTGGTCGTCCTTGTCCCGGTCGAACTGGTTGAAGCGCGCCTTGAGCGATCCCTCCGGCAACTCTTCAAGTTCCAGGAGACCGTTCCGGTTGCGGTCCAATTGACCGACAGCCTCCGGGAAGGGTTGGAGTTTTTCCCGTTCTCCCGGATCGGCTCCCGGGGACCAGGTGGCGCTGAAGACAACGCCTCCCTCGCCGATCACCGGCGTGGTGTTGACGATGCGGGAG
>JAPVWS010000298.1 GCA_027493295.1 Candidatus Versatilivorator vitaminiformans
TCCCCGGAAGGCCGATTCCAGAACACGGGTCACGGTGGTGCCCACGGCCACGATGCGCTGCCCGGCGGAGCCGGCTGTCGAGATGGCTCGGGCGACCTCGGAGGTCATTTCAAAGGGCTCGGTCTCCATGCGGTGGTCCTCGATGCACTCGCTGACCACCGGCCGGAAGGTTCCCAGACCCACGTGCAGCGTCACCTCGCAGCGGGAGACTCCCTTGCGGCTCAGATCGGCGAAGACCCGGGGTGTGAAGTGCAGCCCGGCCGTGGGTGCGGCCACGGCTCCTCGCTTGCGGGCGTACACCGTCTGGTAGCGGTCGCGGTCGTGGAGCTCGTCGGACCGGCGAATATAGGGGGGTAGGGGGACGTGGCCCAGCCGGTCCACGATGTCATCGAAGTCCCCCTCGTATTCAAAGCGAAGCACCCGCAATCCCCGTTCGCCCCGCCCCTCAACCACCGCCTTCAGTTGGCCGCCGCCGAAGAGCAGGCGCTCGCCAACCCGTATCCTGCGGCCCGGCTTCACCAGCGCTTCCCAGGTGTGCGGTCCCAAGGGCTTCACCAGGAGCACCTCGATGGGGGCTTTCAGTACGCCTCCCGGGGGTGGCTTGTCGCTGGTCAGTCCAGTCCGGTTTCCGATCAGACGGGCCGGGAAGACCTTGGTGTTGTTCAAGACCAGCCGGTCCCGGGGGGTCAGCAGCTCAGGCAGTTCGGAGAATCGGTGGTGGGAGATCCGACCGGTGGCTCGAACCAGCCGCATCAGGCGGGATTGGTCGCGCCTTTCGGAGGGGTAGAGAGCAATCCGGTCGCTGGGCAGCGGGTATTCGAAATCGGAACGTTGCATCTCAGACAGGACGCTCCGCAGGTTGGTGCCGCTGCGCACTCCTGGAGGGCGAAGCAAGCTCGCCAACGGCGGTATCAAAGCAGGTGTTCGTTCAATTGAGGCCGTGGCTCGACCTCTTCCTTCGGTTGGGTAAGGACGGGCACGGGTTGCGGCGGCGCACCGGTGAGAAAAGTCGCCAACTGGTCGTCCGATCCGTCGAACCAGGTCCGGATCAACTCCGCAACCGCGCGGCTGCGCGACTCCTCGAAGGAGCATCGGGGGAGAAAGTAGTGGGCTCTGCCCCGCCGGGTTCGAGCCAGGAAGCCCTTCCGGGTCAATCGGTCCATGACCGTCAGCACGGTGGTGTAGGCCAGGGGATGGTCGGGCTGGAGGACTCGATGGACATCGCGCACGGTTTTGGCGCCCTCGAACCAGAGAGCCCTCATGCATTTCAGCTCGGCTGCGGTGAGCCTTCCCGATGCCGGTGAGCCTTCATCGGCCGAAACGCGCCCGGTTCCGGCGGTTGCTTGAGTCGTCTTGTTTGGGCGGTTCATTTTATTTTCGAGCCTTTGAAGATCGGGCGTTCGAACATTCGATTATAGGCGGTCCACTCCGGGTCGGTGTTGGTGTCGCCGGCGATCAGATCCAGCATGGAGGTCAGCTTGCTGTCCAGGTTATCGAGGTAGTGGAGCACCAGCGACTCGGGGAACATGGGAAGCTTGGGGCTTCCGAACTCGTATTCGCCGTGGTGGGAGATGATCAGATGTTGGACCAGCGTCTTCAGCTTGGGAGGAAAACCCTCGATTTCAGCCATCTTGCCATTGATGAATTCCAATTCCAGGATCATGTGGCCGAGCAGTTGGCCCTCGGTGGTGTAGGCGAAACTGCGGCTGTAGCTCAGCTCTTCCGTCTTGCCGATATCGTGAAGGACGGCTCCGGTCAGGAGTAGGTCCAGGTCGAGTTCCGGATAGTGTTCGGCCATCCCCTGGCAGAGCCGGCAGAGCGACAGGGTGTGTTCGAGCAAGCCGCCCAGCCAGGCGTGATGGAGGGACTTGGCGGCGGGGGCCTGTTTGAACTTGAGCGCGAACTCGGAGTCGTTCAAGAGCTTTTCGAGAAGCATTTTAAGGTGGGGATTCCCGATCCGGCTCACCAGAGCCAGCAGGTCCCCGAACATCTGCTCCACGTCCCTGGTCGTGTTGGGAAGATAGTCCCCCAGGTCGACCTCCGAGTCCTGGCAGCGCCGGATCCGATGAACGGTGAGCTGCTGCTTGTTGTTGAAGAGCCGGACCTGGCCCCTCACCTTGACGAAGTCGTCCCTGCCGAAGGTGGGCTCCACCTCAGCCACGTTGTCCCACATCTTGGCGTCCAGACTCCCGCTCTTGTCGCCCAAGGTCAAAGAGAGGTATGAGTTGCCGTTCTTGGCGGTACGGACCTCCTTGTCCTTCACCAGAAAGGTGGTGGTGACGTTCTGGTTGGGTTCAAGGTCGCTGACGAAATGGTCTTTCATGCCGCTGCATCCGTTCGGCGGGCATCGGCCGGCCGATCCCCGAGTCCCGACCTTGGGAAACTCCCGGCTCCGCTTTCGGTCCGGTCGCAGTCGGCCGAGAGGGGACGCCGACTGTCCCTATGGTATACTGAACGGCACTCTCGGCCGACCCAACAGGGTGCCCGCCCCGGCTTGAGAGTACTATAGCCAACCCGGCGCATGAAGACAGAAAAAATCTCTGAATTCACCATCAATCGCCTCTCCATCTATCTCAGATGCCTGAATCTGCTGGCCGCATCCGGGGTGACCACCACTTCTTCCCAGGCCTTGGCCGAACAGTTTCAACTGAACTCGGCGCAGATCCGCAAGGACTTGACCTATTTCGGCGAATTCGGAGTGCGGGGCGTCGGCTACAACGTGACCGAGCTGCGGGCCCATCTCAACGAGATCCTTGGGCTGGACAGGCAGCACAGGATCGGCATTGTGGGCGCCGGCAATCTGGGGATGGCGTTGGCCAACTACCGGGGGTTCGAGCACGAATGTTTTCAGGTGGCGGCACTCTTCGACAAGGAGGCATCGCGCCTGGGGATCACGTCCCGCAGTGGTGTCGTCGTCCACCACATCGACGAGCTCGATGAGGTGGTCGCCCGCCAGCGGATTGTCATCGGCGTGGTAGCGGTACCGGCCGAAAACGCCCAGGAGGTGGTCGACCGATTGACCGAGTCCGGAATCAGTGCCATTCTCAATTTCGCGCCGGTGCGTCCCAACACCCGACCGGGGGTGCAGCTCAAGACCATGGATCTGGCCATCTCCTTCGAGAGCCTGTCCTATTTCCTTTCCGACTCGGGCCAGGACGGCCCTACTCCACCCTGACCGGGCGCACCCGGCGGAAGACGCTAGCTGAGATGACAGAGTCTCTGGAGCAACACCGCAAGGATATTGTCGAGATCGGTAGGCGCATCTACCGGCTGGGCTATGTGGCGGCCTTTGACGGCAACATCAGCGTACGGTTGGAAAACGGCAACGTGCTGGCCACCCCCACCGCCATGAGCAAGGGCTTCATGGCCGAGGAGGATCTGGTCATCGTCGATCCCGAAGGGCGGGCCGTGGAGGGCAAGCGCAAGGTCTCCTCGGAAATCGCCATGCACCTGCTGATCTATCAGCTCCGCTCCGACGTTCAGGCGGTGGTGCACGCCCATCCCCCCTGCGCAACGGGGTACGCTGCCGCCGGCGTCCCCCTGACCAAGGCCATCCTGGCCGAGGTGGTGCTGGTCCTGGGCTGCATTCCGCTCACCCGTTACGGGACCACCGGGACTTCCGAGCTGACGGATGCCATTCGGGACTACGTCCCCAGGCACGATGCCTTGCTGCTGGCCAATCATGGCGTGGTCACCTACGGGAGCGACCTGTTCCTGGCTCACGCCAAGATGGAAACGGTGGAGCACTTCGCCCGCATCAGTCTCGCCACCAAGGTTCTGGGTCGGGAAACGCTGCTCAGCGGCGAAGATGTGGACAAGCTTCTGGTTGCCAGGGAAAAGTACGGGATCAAGGGCCCCTCGCCGGTAGGGGAGGGGTGTCCCACCCTGGGAGAGGAAGAGTCCGAGCCAAGGATAACGTTGACCCGAAGTCAACTGGTCGATATCATCCAATCGGCGTTGGTGTCTCTGCAAAAAGAGAGGTAACCCGCACTGGCCAGGCTGCGAAGTTGTGAAGCCTGCAGCCCCCGGTGAGAAATGCGGGTTTGGGTTTGATTCCGCGGAGCAGCCGGGGGAAGGTTCCCGGTGAGCTTGACGGACTCGGACCGGGTCGTTCGCAGCAACTGGCTTGTCGACAGATCACCATGGAAAGGACGGGAAGATGGGTGAAGCTCTAGGAATGATCGAGACGCGCGGGCTGGTGGCCATGATCGAGGCGTCGGACGCCATGGTCAAGGCAGCCAAGGTGACCCTGGTGGGATGGGAGAAGATCGGGTCCGGGTACGTGACTTCCATCGTGCGCGGGGACGTGGCCGCCGTCAAGGCCGCCACCGACGCCGGGGCCGCCGCTGCTCGGCGGGTCGGAGAACTGGTCAGCGTTCACGTGATCCCCAGGCCCCATTCCAACCTGGAAGAAGTCCTCCCCATCGGCAAAGCGGGGGCGTAGCCCGATTCGGTTGAGGAGGGCCGGGACCAGCGGTCCAGTCCCTGAGGGTGCCCCATGCTTTTAGGTCGGGTTGTCGGAACAGTTGTCGCCACGCGCAAGGACCCGCGTCTGGAGGGCAAGAAGCTGCTTGTCGTCCGGACCATCGATCCCTCCGGCAAGGATCTGTCCGGTTACCTGGTGGCCGTGGATACCGTAAGCGCCGGCTTCAAGGAAAAAGTGCTGTTGGTCTCCGGGAGTTCCGCCCGCATGGCCGGGGGGTGCAGGGATTGTCCGGTCGACACGGCCATCGTCGGCATTGTCGACTCCGTAGAAGTGACTGCTTAGGGAGGCCCCGCAATGCGACTGGGTCGGGTGGTCGGACCAGTGGTGGCCACACGCAAGGACGACGCGCTCGAGGGCAAGACGCTGCTCCTGATTCAACCCCTGGACAAGCAGGGGCGCGACCGCGGAAGAGCCCTGGTCGGAGTGGACGCGGTGGGCGCCGGGGCTGGAGAGACCATCTACTGGTGCCGTGGCCGGGAAGCCTCCCTGGCCTGGCATCCTCATCATACCGTGCCGACGGAATGCGCCATCGTCGGCATCGTCGACTCGGTTACCATCGATTGATTCCTTAAGCGGGGCTTCAGCCACCATGCTGATCGGCAAAGTCATCGGCGAGGTCGTCGCCACCCGCAAACACGCCTCCCATGAGGGACAGAAGATTCTATACGTCCAGATGCTCGATCTGGACGGCAGCGAGCGTGGGTCGCCCTACCTGGCGGTGGATGCGGTGGATGCCGGGGTAGGTGACGACGTTCTGGTCGCCCAGGAGGGCTGGTCGGCCATGACATCGGTGGGGAAGCCCTACTCTCCGATCGACATGGCCGTGGTCGGTGTCATCGATCAGGTGCATCTGTCGGAATAGCCCAGGGTCGCCGGACCCTTGCCCATGATTGCTCACCTCTCGGGCACGCTCCTTTCCAAGGAACCCCAACAGGTCGTAATCGACGTCAACGGTGTCGGCTACGAAGTTCACGTCCCTCTCTCCACCTTCTACGAGGTGGGCGAGGTCGGGTCCCCGGTTCAGCTTCGCATCCACACCCACGTTCGCGAGGACACCCTCCAGCTTTTCGGCTTCAAGAGTCTGGAGGAGAAGTCGGCCTTTGAGCACCTGACCTCCGTTTCCGGTGTCGGTCCCAGGCTGGCTCTGACCATTCTTTCGGGGATGAGCGTGCAGGAGCTGATTCCGGCCATCCGCCAGAGCAATTCGACCCGGCTTTGCCTGATCCCGGGGGTGGGGAAGAAGACAGCCGAGCGCCTGGTGGTGGAGCTCAGGGACAAGCTGGCCCGGACGGCGCCGGATGAGCTACGCCCGCAGGCGCCGGGCCCTTCTTCCCTGCAGGAAGACGTGGTCTCGGCCCTGGTGAACCTGGGCTACCCCAAGGCTTCGGCCGTGAGGGCTTTTCAGGAGGCTGCCCGGGAAGCTCCGGCAGACGGGAGCATGGAGCTGCTGATCAAGGCGGCCTTGCAGGTCCTCTCCCGGCCGAAACGAGGCTAGCCCGCATTTCTCACCAGGCCGCTGGAGGCATTACAAGAAGTAGATTATCTTCAGCACCTTGATTGGCACCATGTCAA
>JAPVWS010000299.1 GCA_027493295.1 Candidatus Versatilivorator vitaminiformans
GGGTCAGGTGCCGGGGGTGGTGGAATCCCAGGTTGGCGGCGTGCAGGAAGTTACGTCCCAGCCGCGGCAGGGGGCGTTCCGGTTCACCGGCGAGAACACGGGAAGGGGCTCCATAGAGGGTGTCCCCGACCACGGGGTGCTTTTCCGAGCTGAGATGCACCCGGATCTGGTGAGTCCGGCCGGTCTTGAGATTCAATTCCAGCAGGGTGAGCTTGGAAAACCTCTCCAACACTCGATAGGCGGTGTGGGCTTGCCGTGCCTGGCGGGTCCGGGTAGTCATGCGGATGCGGCGGACCCGGTCCCGGCCGATGGCGCTCCGGATCTCGCCCGTTTCCCTTTCAACCACGCCGTGGACCAAGGCGACGTAATTCTTGGTCACCTGACGGGTCTGGAACTGCCGAGCCAGCCGGTGATGGCTGAAATCGTTCCTGGCGATGACTATTAACCCCGAGGTCTGCTTGTCGAGACGGTGCACGATGCCGGGCCGCTCTCCGCCCCCCGCCTCGGAAAGTGTGCGAAACCGGTGGAGCAGGGCGTTGACCAGGGTGCCGGTCCGTACTCCGGCTCCCTGATGGACGACCATACCGGCCCGCTTGTTGACCACGGCCAGATCGTCATCCTCGTAGACGATTTCCAGAGGGATGGATTCCGCCTCCAATCGGGTGGGACCGGGGGAAACGAGACGGATGCGAATGTCCTCTCCGCCCTTGATCCGGTAACTGGCCTTGCAGGCACACCCTTCGGTCTGGACATGGCCGGCTTGAATCAGCGCTTGAATCCGGGACCGGCTCCGGTCGGGAAGATGATCCTGCAGGAATCGATCCAGGCGAGTTCCTCGGTCGCCCGGCCGGGGAACCAGCGTCAGCTCCGGGTTGGAAAGGATTGGGCGGCTCATGCGGTTGGCCTCGCGGGCTGGAGGCGGCCTTAACCCGCATTTCTCACCAGGGCGCGCCCAGCGTCGTGTGTAGTTGCAAGAAGTCACAACAGGTCCGATAAAGTGATGAATATAAAAGGCCCGTTAAAGTACATTCAGCGCCCTGGTGAGAAATGCGGGTTAACCATCCGATGCCGCGCGAGGCCGCTGCCTCAGCAGCAGAAAGAGAGCAGCAGCAGCGGGGAATAGAAGCAGACCGATGAACTGGGAAGTGGACAGCGCCCCGCCGAATACGAAGCCACGGCCGGCGTCTCCTCGGAAGAACTCGATCACAAAGCGGGAGGCCGCGTATCCCACCAGATAGAAGATGAACACCTGGCCGTCGAATCGCTTTCTGCTCAGGCTGAACCACAATAGGCCGAACAGCGCCAGGTTGGCGGCGGCCTGGTACAGTTGAGCGGGGTGCAGCGGAACGTCCAGCGGAACCCCAACCACCTGGTGGCTGTAGGGATCGCTGAAGACGATTCCCCAGGGTTGGGTGGTGGGCTTGCCGTGGCAGCACCCCGCCGAGAAACATCCGAGTCTTCCAATGGCCTGGCCCAAGGCAATGCCGGGAGCGCAGAGATCGGCCACCTTCCAAACCGGTAGTCCCTTTCGCCGACTCATCCAGATGCCCGCGATGGCCGCCAGGATGAACCCTCCGTAGTAGACCCCTCCGGAACGAAGGGTAGCCAGAGAAAGAATGTCGCCGGGATGGCCGGCATAGTATCGAAATTCGGTAACCAGGAATAGGAGTTTGGCTCCAAGCAGCGCAGAGACGGCGATATAGACCCCGAGATCGTAGACAGCCGCCTTGTCGATGCCTTCCCGTCCCGCGGCCCGGGCAGTGAACCAAAGCGCGGTCAGAAAGGCCAATGCCAGCAGGAATCCATAGGTGTGGAGCGGAAAGTACCCGAAGTCCAGCAGTATGGGAAACAATGGAGGTCCTCTCAGGATTCCGTCAATGGGCCACTTCCCGCGGGGTCGGGTTCCTGGGTCAGAATCTCAATCAGAAACAGACCGATTCCGATGGTGATGGCGGAATCGGCCAGGTTGAAGGTCGGCCAATGATAGCTCCCGTAGAACACATCGATGAAGTCGGTTACGTAGCCGTATGTGAGGCGGTCGTGGAGATTGCCGGCGGCGCCCCCCAGAATCAGCATCAGCCCCCACTGCAGCCGGCCGCGGGTGACGGGGTTGCGCAGGGCGAATCCCAGGATGAGGAGGAAGGCCAGAGTGGAGACGGTTGCCAGCGCAACGGGGACCCACGGCGAAGCTGAGCCGCTGAGGATGCCGAAGGCCATGCCCGTGTTTCGGGTGTGGGTGAGCTCGAGAAACCCGGGGATGACGATCTTGAACTCGTAGAGCCCCAGATCCTCTTCAATCAGCCACTTGGTCAGGCGGTCGCTCAGAAACACGCCGAGGGCAATCACGAAGTAAAGAAGCCGTTTCATGAAGCGGGGTCACCGATTGAGCGGTGGTTGAGATGGCAACTCTGTTTCTGAGACAGGACACCGGGCAGCCGGCGGTCGGTCAGGATTTTGCCGTGCCCGGGTCCAGTTGGTCGGGCGTGACACCGAGTTCCTTGAGGGTGGAGGCGCACCTCGTGCAGACTCCCGGGAAATCGGGATCGCTTCCGACATCGGTGGAGTACATCCAGCAGCGCTCGCATTTTTTCCCCTCGGCCCGGCTCACCGAGGCCCGGAGTCCATCCGCTTCCCCGAAAAAGGGTGTCTCTCCGGATGCGGCGCCCAACTCCACCTGCGACACGATGAGCAGCGCCGGCAGCATCGCTTCGTAGCTCTTCAGAATCGGAGCGAAGCCATCGTCCCCGGCCAGGGTGACCTTGGCTTCCAGGGAATTCCCGATGAACTTGGCCTGGCGAGCCTCCTCCAGGACCTTCAGCACGGTGGAGCGAACCCGGATGAGCAGATCCCAATTGTCCAGCCGCTTCATCGTTTGGGAGGACAGTCCTTCGACCAGGCTGTCGGCGGGCACAAAGCGCGCCATGTGCACGCTTGCCGGTCTGTCTGCCTTGGATGAGAGGTGCTCCCAGATCTCCTCGCAGGTAAAGCTGTAGATTGGAGCCAGTGCCCGAGTCAACGCTTCCAGGACGAGGTAGAGCACGGACTGCGCCGATCGCCGTGGATGCGCATCGGGCGCAGCCGTATAGAGTCGATCCTTGAGGACGTCGAAGTAGAAGGAGCTCAGGTCGACAGTCAGGAAATCGTAGACCCGATGGTAGATCCGATGGAATTCGTAAGCTTCGTACCAAGCATAAACCTTCTCCAGAAGCCGGCTGGTCCGCACCAGGGCCCACTGGTCCAGCTCCTCCAGGTCCGGGGTTGCCACCGAATGCTCCGCGGGAGAGAAATCCGAGAGATTGCCCAGCATGAAACGAGCCGTGTTGCGGAACTTGCGGTAGCCGTCGGAAAGACGCCGAATCTGATCGGGAGAGATCCGAATGTCCTCCCTGCAGTCGCTGGCAGCCACCCAGAGGCGCAGGATCTCGGCGCCGTCCCTCCTGACGATCTTTTGCGGCTCGATCACATTGCCCCGCGATTTGGACATGGCGCGTCCCTCGGCATCCAGCGTCCATCCGTGGGTGAGGACCTGCCGGTAAGGAGCTCCCTGGCTGGTGGCCACACCGATCAGCAGGGAACTGTGGAACCATCCCCGGTACTGGTCGCTTCCTTCCAGGTACATGTCGGCCGGCCAGGGAACATCGGGTTGGTGGCCCAACACTGCCGCCTGGCTGGCCCCTGAGTCGAACCAGACGTCCAGAATGTCGGATTCCTTGCGAAACCGGTCCGCCCCGCACGTCGTGCAGCGGGCGCCCTGGGGCAAGAGGTCCTCGACGGGACGGCTGAACCAGGCATCCGCCCCCTCCTCCTCGAAGATGGCGACCACGCGGTCAATGGCTTCAGGCTCCAGCAGCGGCTCCTGGCAGCCTTCGCAATAGAAGGCGGTAATGGGAACCCCCCAGACCCGTTGCCGCGAGACGCACCAGTCGGGACGGTTGGCAATCATGCCGGAGATGCGCTCCTGCCCCCATTCCGGGATCCACCGGACTCCCTGGATGGCCTCCAGGGATTTGCCCCTGAGGTCTCGGTGTTCCATGGAGATGAACCACTGGGGCGTGGCGCGGAAGATGACCGGCTTGTGGCAGCGCCAGCAGTGCGGGTAGGAGTGAGAAATCGTCTCGGCCGCCAGCAAGGCTTCTCGATCGCGGAGCAGTTGCAGGACCGTTTCGTTGGCATCGAAGACGCGCATGCCCTCAACGTGGCGAGTGCCGGCCACGAACCTCCCTCCACCATCTACCGGACAGTAGATATCCAGACCGTGGGCTTTCCCCAGAGCATAGTCTTCATGGCCGTGTCCTGGAGCCGTGTGCACGCATCCCGTTCCCTGCTCGAGGGTGACGTGCTCGCCCAGCAGACCCGGCGAGAGGCGGTCCAGGAAGGGATGTCGGGTCTCGAGGGCGGCCAGCTTCCTGCCCTCCATGGTGGCCAGGGTCTTCCCGGGCTCGAATCCGCAGCCCGCGGCCGTGGCTGCCACCAGTTCGGAGGCGATCAGATAGACCTCGTCGCCCACCTCTACCGCCGAATACTCCAGATTGGCGTTGAATGCAATGGCCAGGTTGGCCGGCAGTGTCCAGGGAGTGGTCGTCCAGATCACCACCGACACCCTCCTGCCGCTCAGAGCCGGATCCAGTAGCGAGGGATCCGACTTCAAGGGAAACTTGACGTAGATGGAGGGGCTGGTGTGGTCCTCGTATTCGACCTCGGCTTCCGCCAGAGCGGTCCGGCAGGAGCAGCACCAGTGGACGGGTTTCAGTCCCTTGTAGACATATCCCTCTCTCACGAATTGGCCGAAGGTGCGGGCGATGGCAGCCTCGTAGCGGTGGCTCATGGTGAGATAGGGTGCATTCCAATCGCCCAGGATGCCCAGTCGAATGAACTCCTGCTTCTGCAGTTCCACGAACTTGCCGGCGTACTCCCGGCACTCCCGACGAATCTGGACACGGGTCATGCCGGCCTTTTTCCTGCCGAGCACCTGGTCGACCTTGATCTCGATCGGCAGTCCGTGGCAGTCCCATCCGGGGATGTAGGGCGCGTTGAAACCCGCCATGGTTCTCGACTTGACGATGAAGTCCTTGAGAATCTTGTTCTCGGCGTGTCCGATATGGATGTTGCCGTTGGCGTATGGAGGCCCGTCGTGCAGAAGGAACACCGGGCTCCCGGCCCTGAGGTCACGAATCTTCCTGTACAGTTGCAGTTGGTCCCAGCGTTGCAGTATGCGAGGCTCCAGGTTGGGAAGACTGGCCTTCATCGGAAAGCCGGTTCGAGGCAGATTGATGGTGTCCTTCAGCTTCATGGCGATGAATCCGGAGGGGGGACTCCTGCGGCGGGGCTCGCTAAGGCCAACAAAAAACGCGGAATTATAGACAAAATCCTCCGCCCTTGTCCACGGAACCGGACTGGCCTCTCATGGGAGGAGAGAAACAACCCCAGCCATCGGCGGGCCGTCAAATTTGGCGTGACTGGAGCAGGGATTATGATACTATTTTTCTGAGGGCTTGCCGCCGGAGAGGGACCCGGGATTGGGCCATCGCAGGCGCGTTGGGTCCGCCGAATGCGGATCCCGTTCCCTCGCGTCGTCAGAGAAGGGGTGGCGAAGATTCATCCGCCAGGAATGAAAGAGCAACCATGAATCCACTCGAGGAACAAAAGGGCTTGGTCGAGTTTCTGGAAGCTGCCTTGGACGAGGCCAGGGGGCAATCG
>JAPVWS010000003.1 GCA_027493295.1 Candidatus Versatilivorator vitaminiformans
ATCCGGCCCATCTTCGGGTAGACGTACCCGCGCAGGCTGGCTCTCCACTGGGCGGCTTGCTTGGGGTTCTTCCAGTTCGGCCGGTGCATGGCGAACACCTTGGCGCCAGCCTGCTCAAACGTCGGGACAGACTGGTGCCGGGAGGCCAGGGGATTGCCTCCCGAGCGGGCCAGACGGCGGTTGGCGATGGCCCTCTCCCGGGCCTGGGCCAAGGTCACGAGCCGAAGAGAGCCCAGACCCAGCTCGCGGCGCTTGCCATGGATGAAGAGCCTTTGGATCCATTGCTTGTATCCGGTGGGCTTGACCCGTAGAATCAACCCATGCTCGTCCCAGTACAATCCGGGCTGTTCGACGGTGCGGACAAAGGCGGCGGAGAGTTTCTTGCGGTAAAGAGTCACCGGATCACCCTCTGAGAGATCACCCTTTAGATCACCCTTCAGGCCGGGAACACCCTGGCCGTCAATAGACTCTACTATACCATAAGTGATTAGTATAAAGCTACTTGTGTGGGTTTATTGGAAAGCTATGAATCTCACTGGACCGTGGAATGGAAGCTGGAGCGGAACCCGTGCGGCACCGCTGCAATCCCCCCCTCGCGGACCAGCCACCGCAGCTCCTTATCATTGAGCGGCCTCCCCCCGGCGAGTGAACACCAGCGGACCGGCTCCCTCGCCCAGGGTCCGTGCCGCCTCCAGAATCTCCAGGGCGCGGCCAAACAGCGGCACCCGGTGCCGACGGTTGGCCTTCATCCGCCTGGCCGGCACAGTCCATACACCAGCGTCCCGATCGATCTCCGCCCACTCGGCCCAGCACACCTCGCTTCACCTGGCCGCCGTCAGCACAAGAAACTCAAGGGCCAGCTTGGCTACCTCCGGCGCCGGCGCTTCCCGCACCGTCCGGATAGCCGTAGCCACTTCTCGATGTGGCAAGGCCCGCATGTGCTCGGTAACGTCATGCTGAGGACCCAGGACCGGTCCGATCCGGTCGCAAGGGTTGTCGATCCTGTACCCCATGGCAAGGGCCCATTCCAGGACCGCCCGCAGCCGCTGGCGCACCCGCCGGGCGCTGGAGGCCTTCCGGTGCCGGATGGGGGTGAGGATCTCAAGCAGATCGGCGCTGGTGACCTCTGAGACCGGCACCTTGCCGATGCGGGGGAAGGCGTGCCGCCTCAGACTCGCCATCCACTCGCGGTGGTGACGCCGGCCGCGCCAGCCGTCCCGCTTCTGTTCCAGCACCCGCGAGGCGGCTTCGGCGAAGGTGGGGATGCCTTGGCTGCGGCGACAGCAGATTGCCGTGGGTGTCAGCCGGGCTCGGGCCGGGCATCAGCCCGGAGCGCGCCAGTGGGAAACGTCTGCGGCGTGCCGCGCTATCCCTGATAGCGGCGGAAAAGGAGGGTGGCGTTGGTGCCCCCGAAGCCGAAGGAGTTTGACAGCGCATACTCCATCGGCTGTTTGCGCGCCTGGTTGGGTACATAGTCCAGGTCGCACTCGGGGTCGGGATTTTCGTAGTTGATGGTCGGCGGAGCCGTTTGATGGTGGAGAGCCAGAACCGAAATCGCCCCCTCCAGGCCGCCGGCAGCGCCCAGCAGGTGGCCGGTCATGGACTTGGTGGAACTCACCAGCATTCGGCGGGCGTGCTCACCGAAGGCGAGCTTGATGGCCTTGGTTTCCAGCCGGTCATTGAAGGGTGTGGAGGTGCCGTGAGCGTTGATGTAGTCGACCTGTTCCGGCCGAATGCCGGCATCCTGAACCGCGTTGGACATGACCTGGCACGCCCCTTCGCCGTCTCCGGAGGGTTGGGTGATGTGATAGGCATCCCCGGACATGCCGTAACCCACAATCTCGGCATAGATGGTGGCGCCGCGGCGCTCGGCCCTCTGCATTTCTTCCAGCACCAGGATTCCCGCCCCTTCTCCGATCACGAAACCGTCCCGGTCCCGGTCGAAGGGACGACAGGCTTTTTCCGGTTCGTCGTTTCGGGTGGACAGAGCCCGCATGGAAGCAAATCCGCCCACGCTCATGGGAGTAATGGCGGCTTCGGACCCGCCGCAGAGCATGGCGTCGGCCTCCCCTCTGGCAATGATCCTGAACGAGTCGCCAATGGCATGGGATCCCGACGAGCAGGCGGTGCATGTGGCCGTGTTGGGACCCTTGGCGCCGAAACGGATGGAGAGTTGCCCGGCGGCCAGGTTGATGATGGAAGAGGGAATGAAGAAAGGAGAGATCCGCTTG
>JAPVWS010000030.1 GCA_027493295.1 Candidatus Versatilivorator vitaminiformans
GGGAGTGAAGCGGGCTGATACACAGTAAGTACTTTATAATGACCCTGTTACAAGAGATACAATATAGACGCGAATGCGGCGAATAGAAAGCACCCGTTCGCGAACGCATCGCTTCTCCCAACAAACTCCGCCCCACGCCACAATCACCCACCGGCTCCGCCTTCGCTGCTCAATTCTTACCCGACGCTTCCCATCTGAAACCCGCGCTGCCGCAGCCGCGAAGCGGCGAATCAGTAGCCTCCTTCAGGAACACACGGCCTCTCCAAGCCCACGCCAATACCGCCCCTCACCCCCCAAGGGTGTGGACAGCACCGGGCGGTTGCGCTAAATTGTGACTCACACTTGGAGGTTTGATATGGGTGCTGTTTTTTGTGCCCGCGGGAGTGCCGGAGGCGCCATGGCGCCGGCCTTTCTGGGTGCCTTGTTTTGTCTGGCCGTAGCGGTGTCCAGCGCTCCGCTTTTGGCCGCCGACCAACAGACCGAGTCCTTCGAGGCTCTCGGACTCCGCTACGGTCGGGAGGTGCGGCCGCTGATCGGGCAGTTCTGCCAGGGCTGCCACTCGACGTCCCTGCGCACCGGGGAGCTGGACCTGGAGCGATTCACCGACATGGCCGAGGTGCGTCGGGATGCGGGGGCCTGGGTCAAGGTGGTCGACATGCTGGAGCGGGGGGAAATGCCTCCCGAGGGATCGGACCAGCCGCTGTCCGAGCAGCGGGAGGCCATGCTGGACTGGGTGAAGGGGTATCTGCGGGCGGAGTCTTTGGCCAATGCCGGGGACCCGGGGCCGGTGGTGCTCAGACGGCTCAACAATGCCGAGTACACCTACACCGTTCGCGACCTGACCGGAATCGCTCTGGATCCGACCCGGGAGTTTCCCACCGACAGCGCGGCCGGGGAAGGATTCACCAATGCCGGCAACGCCCTGGTGATGTCTCCCGGCCTGTTGCAGAAGTATCTCGATGCCGGCAAGGTCATTGCCCGACACGCCGTGCTGTTGCCCGACGGCTTTCGTTTTTCCCTTCAGAAAACCCGGCGCGACTGGACCGACGAGATACTGGCCGAAATCCGCCAGTTCTACGGCCGGTTCACCGAGGTCCGGAAGCTGGGCGTGGGTTCGGAGGTGGGAAACGTCAACGTCCATGGCAACTCCCGCATCGGGCTGTCCGGAGTGCTGCCTCTGCAGAAATACTTTACAGCCACGCTGACCGAGCGGCAGGCGCTCCGCTCCGGCCGCAAGACCATCCCGGCCGTGGCCCGGCAATACGGGCTGAATGCCGGCTACCTCGGCCGGTTGTGGAACAGCCTCAACGGAGTCGCCCCCTCTCCCCTGATGGATGACCTGCGTGCCCGCTGGCGCGGCGCCGGGCCCTCGGACGCCGGGGCGTTGACCTCGGCGGTTTCCGCCTGGCAGCGGGCGCTCTGGACCTTTGGACCGGTCGGCTTGATCGGTAGGACCGGAGGACCCAAGCGGTGGATGGAGCCGGTCGATCCCCTGGTCTTCGAGCAGTACCTGTGCGCCTCCATCCCCCCCAGGCCGCCGGACCGGCGAGACGGGGAAGTGCTGGTGTCGCTGGTGGTGACCGATGCCGGGGACGGGAACGAGGATGACCTGGTGGTGTTGGAGCGGCCGCGCCTGGTGCGGGTGGGTCAACCCGACGTGCTGCTGCGGGAGGTTCGCGGCCTCAGCCGGGGAACGAGCGGTTCAGACTCCGGCCAACCCTCTCCGGTAGAAGCCGAGTGGGGCCTGGACCCGGCCATGTTCGGCAGGCATCCCAACGGCGGATCCATCGATGCCGACTCGCTGGTCGTGCGCGCGCCGGCGGTGATTCCCATTCGCCTGCCCGCCTCACTGGCATCCGGCCGCGACCTGGTCGCCCGGGCCGTGCTGGACGAGGAATCCGGCGGCCAGGGCAGTGTGCAAGTGGAATTGGTTCTGGGGGAACCCGCAGAATCATCCGGCCTGCTGGTCAGTCGTACCAGCGTCCTGTATTCAAGCGTGAGCCAGGTATTCTCGGACCGCCGGGACCTTTCCTTGTCCCGGCCCATCCTGGTGGCCGAAACCGGCGGCGCCCGTCAGCGAATCCAGGCGGCCCTGGACGACTATCGCAGCCTCTTTCCGGCGGCGCTTAGCTTCACCCAGATCGTGCCGGTCGACGAGATCCTCACCCTGCAACTGTTCTTTCGAGAGGATGACCACCTGGCCCGGCTGATGCTGGACAGCCGCCAGCGGGCCCGGCTCGACCGGCTCTGGGAAGAGCTTCGCTTCGTCAGCCACAGCCCCTTCGAGCGGGTGACGGCCCTGGACCTGCTTATGGAGGCCATGGAGGGCAACGGCCGAAGGGACCGTACCCAGTATCTCGCCCTGCTGCCGCTGCGGCAGCCCATCAACCGGGGGGCGGCTGGCTTTCGCCAGGAACTGGTCGATGCCGAGCCCCGGCAGTTGGCGGCCCTGGTCGAGTTTGCCGGCCGGGCTTACCGCCGCCCCCTGACCGAACTGGAAGTGGAGGAGCTCCACGAGCTGTACCGCCGGCTGCGGGAGCAGGAGCTCTCCCACGAAGAGGCCTTTCGCCTTACGCTGGCCCGGGTCTTTGTCGCTTCCCCCTTCCTCTACCGGCTGGAGAAGGCGCCGTCCCAAGCCGCGGCTGAGGTCTCCGACTGGGAGCTGGCCAGCCGTCTGAGCTACTTTCTCTGGTCTTCCCAGCCGGACCGGGAGCTGCGCGCCCTGGCCGCCCAGGGCAGGCTGCGTGCCCCCGAGGTGCTGGTCTGGCAGGCCCGGCGCATGCTGGCCGATGCCCGGGTGCGGCGGCTGGCGACCGAGTTCGCCTGCCAGTGGCTGCACATCTACGACTTCGACCAGACAGAACAAAAGAGCGAGAAGTATTTTCCCGAGTTTGCCGAAATACGCGGGGAGATGTACGAGGAGTCCATCCGGTTCTTTACCGATCTGTTTCAGCGGGACGGCTCCCTGCTGAGCCTGTTCAACGCCGATCACACCTTCGTCAATCGGAGACTGGCCGAGTTTTACGGGATCGAGGGCGTTCAGGGCGAGGACTGGCAGCGCGTCCGGGTTCAGGAGCATGGGCGCGGCGGCATTCTGGCGCTGGGCACCACCCTGAGCAAGCAGTCGGGCGCCTCCCGGACCAGTCCCATCCTGCGCGGCAACTGGATCAGCGAAGTTCTCCTGGGAGAGAAGTTGCCGAGGCCGCCACCGGACGTGCCCCAGCTTCCACCCGATGAGACCGCTACCGAGGGGCTGACCCTGCGCCAACTGGTGGCCCTGCATACCAGCGAGCCCAGTTGCGCCTCCTGCCATCGAAGGATCGATCCCTTCGGCTTCGCCCTGGAGGGCTTCGACGCCATCGGCCGGCGCCGCGACCGGGACATGGCCGACCGTCCCCTGGACACCCGGACCACGCTTCCCGACGGAACCGAGGTGGAGGGACTGGCCGGTTTGCGGGACTACCTGTTGGAGCACCGGCGAGAGGAAGTGCTGCGCCAGTTCTGCCGCAAGCTGCTGGGGTACGCCATTGGCCGGGAACTGAAACTCTCCGACCAGCCGCTCGTCACCGATATGCTGGAACGCCTGGCCCGCAACGACTACCGCTTCTCGGTGGCTATCGAGACCATCGTCGGCAGCCGTCAGTTCCGGGAGATCCGGGGCAGGGATCTGCAGGTGGCCCGGGGCGCCGGTCCGCAGGACGCCGGCCACTGATCATCGGGGGGCGGGCCTCCGGGCAGCCGGTCCGGACTTTTGAGCGGGCGCATCGAGGTTCATGATGCGTTCGGAAGCTATTAGAGGTAGAATAACCGGGCAATCCCTCTGTCCTATGCCGTGAGGCCGATCATGAACAACCGTCAATTTACTCGACGAAAATTCCTGCGGGGGCTGGGCGTCACCATGGCGCTGCCCTGGATGGAGTCGCTGCCGGTTTGGGATGCAGTGGCGGCTCCGGGCGTGCGCGCTGCCAATGAGGCCCCGGTGCGCCTGGGAGTGCTGTTTGCCGGCAACGGGTTTCACACCAAGGAGTGGTGGGCCAGGGGAGCGGGGAGTCAGATGGAGCTCGGCCGGGTGCTGGAACCCCTGACCGATTTTCGCGAGCGCATGCTCTTCATCCGCGGGCTATACAACGCCGAGGCGCTCAAGGGCAACATCCACAGTTCCCAGACCGGCAACATGCTTTCCGGGGCGCCGCTGGCCAACGGCGGCGAGATTCGTTCCGGAACCAGCTTCGACCAGGTGGTGGCCCAGCGCTACGGGCGCTCCACCAAGGTAC
>JAPVWS010000300.1 GCA_027493295.1 Candidatus Versatilivorator vitaminiformans
CGGATTGTTACTGCAAGGAAATGCCCCCACATGTCCCTTAGCGACATTGCCATCCGACGCGCCCGGCCCGGCAATAAGGCCAGAAAGATGTTCGACGGCCGCGGGCTGTATCTCGAAGTCGCACCCCGGGGAGGCAAATACTGGCGATTGAAGTACCGCTTTGCAGGTAAGGAAAAAAGACTTTCTTTGGGCGTCTATCCCGACGTTTCCCTGAAAGAGGCCCGACAAGGTTGCGAGGATGCCCGGCGGCTGCTGACACGGGAGATTGACCCGAGTGAGCATCGCAGGGCATTGAAGGCTGCAAGAAGGCAACAGGTGTCGAACAGCTTTGAAGCCGTGGCGCGCGAATGGTTCGCCAGGCACAGGTCCAATTGGGCCGAGAGTCATTCCAGCCGTCTCATCAGCCATCTGGAACGGGATATTTTCCCCTGGATCGGAGGCAAGCCTGTAGCTGGCGTCACCCCTTCCCAGTTATTGGAGGTGGCCCGCAGAGTGGAACAGCGCGGAGCTCTGGAAACCGCTCATCGGGTGCTCCAGAACTGTGGACAGGTGTTTCGTTACGCAGTCGCCACAGGACGTGCGAAATACGATCCGACGCCGGTCTTGAGAGGGGCATTGCCACCGGTGAAGGGAGGGCACTTCGCCGCCCTGACCGATCCCAAGAAAATCGGCCCATTCCTGAGAGTGTTGGACGGCTACGAAGGGTCGCTGATCGTGCGTTGCGCCTTGCGGCTGGCCCCGCTGGTTTTCGTTCGGCCCGGTGAGCTGCGCAGGGCTGAATGGAAGGCCATCGATCTGGAGGCGGGCGAGTGGCGTTTTACCGTCGCCAAGACCGACACTCCGCATCTGGTTCCCCTTTCCCGCCAAGCGGGGGAGATTCTGCGTGAACTTCACCCGCTAACCGGAAGGGGACGCTATGTCTTCCCAAGCGGCCGGACTCCGAGAGGAGACCGGCCCATGAGCGAGAACGCCGTCCTGGCCGCCCTGCGGAGCCTGGGCATCGGCAAGGAGGAAATGACGGGGCACGGCTTTCGGGCCATGGCAAGAACCCTCCTGGATGAAGTGTTGGGCTATCGACCAGATTACATCGAACACCAGCTGGCTCATGTGGTGCGTGATCCTCTTGGGCGAGCCTACAACCGCACGGCCCATTTGCCACAGAGGCGAAAGATGATGCAGGAGTGGGCCGACTATCTGGATCGACTGAAGGCTGACACATGACTTCAAGGAACGTCCGACCGATCGCTGATTTCGACCGCGGACATTTTCATGCGGAATAAGTAGTTATGGGCTTAAAAACCGCCTTTAGACCTAGAGCCTGTTTACATTTGGGGGGTGGGAAAAGAGGAAAGGAGCGGGAAATGGACTCAAAACGTGAAAGAGTAGTGATTTTAGACGGGTGTACAAGCGGATAGCATCCGTGTCATAGGCTTTGTCTGCTATCACCTCGTGAGTGGAGATGCCGTCGAGCAGAGTGGTCAGCTCCTTGCACTCGGCGGCATTTCCTGGTCCCGCGGTAAATCGAACCAGCTTCCCTGATCCATCCACCAACGCAACCAGTTTCGTGGTCAGCCCACCACGGCTTCTACCGATGGCTTGTCTCGTGGCTGATTCAACTGGTGGGCGTCCACTTTTGGGGCACCTGCCGCATGCTGATGGGCCTTGATGTAGGTCTCGTCAATCATCACCTTGCGAAGGTCCCGCTCCCCAGAGGCCTGGAAGATCCTCTCGAAGACTCCTGACTTCTGCCAGCGGCGGAACCGCTGGTACACCGTGATCCACTTCCCGAAGCGGGCCGGCATGTCCCTCCAGGGTGCCCCGGTCCTCATGATCCAGAGCATCCCTTCCAGGGCCATCCGGTTGTTGTAACCTGTCCGGCCCCGGTCTCCAATCTTCCCGGGCAGCAGCGGCTCAACCAGAACCCACTGCTGATCGGTCAGCATGTTTCGGCTCATGGCCACCTCCTTTGATTTTGGGAGGTTGGAATGCTGTAGCAGCAATCAATTTAAATGTAAACAAGTTTTTCAGAAGGGGAGGGGGTGGAAGGGAGCGAGAGTTGACAGCAGGAGCCAAGTTTTGTAATTATTGACGGAGTCGAGCCGGAGAAAACACCATAATGTGAAAACCCCGAGTGACCGCTCGGGGTTAGTCACACTGCGTAATCTGCCAAGGAGGTTGACGTGCAGAAAGATACACCCTCCTTTGCGCCCTGTCAAGGACAACCAATCTTTTCCCCGGAATATCTTTTTTGCGGCCTTGTGGCGCTGGCTCTCCTGCAGTTCGTGCGCCTTGTTTTGTCGCACTGGTACTACCCGGGCGGAACGCTTATGACCGCTTGGTGCTGGGCCAGGCATCCCGTCAACAGGGCCAAGCGTGGAGAGGCAGGATACGATTCCGGATTTTGGTGGGAAGACCCCAAAAACTTACTGAACTAAGGAGGACAAACGAATGAAAGCGCTCAAGTTTCCGTTGTTGTGCTTGGTGGCAGGATTACTAGCTTTTGCTGTCGGTCACGGACTTTTTGCCGACAAGTCAGAGTTGTCGAAGGTGGAAAGGGAAATGCATCGGCAGGAGGAAATCGAACGGATCGGACCGGTGAACATGGCGATCTACGCTGATGACCTCACAGCTTTGAAAGATGCTCTGGAAGCTGGTGAGGACCCCAATCAGACCGACAGTTTCGGCAACACGCCCCTATTCACGGTTGTAAGCCTATGGGAAGACACGGATAACACGCTGGGGATGATCCATGCTTTAATCGACTTCGGGGCTTCGGTCAACCACGTCAATAACATTGGCATGACCCCGCTGCATTGGGTTGCCGGCAATGGTGGAGCGGAATCAGAAGCCATGGCCAAAGCACTGGTAGACGCTGGAGCCGATCCAAGCTTAGAAACCAAATTCCCGGACGGCAACGCCTACGAGCTCGCCCTAAAAGAGGGGAACGCCTCTTCGGCCGGCCCCATGCAGAAACATGCCAACTACAGGGAACCCGCAAACAAGGCAGAGTTGAAAGCCGAGGGAGTCGTCAGTAAATTGATGGAAAGGTTGTCCAAAACCGAGGACGAGGCCGAGCGCAAGAAACTGGCCAACAGAATCGTTGATTTGACTTTAGGGGGGGACAGCTCTGTCTCCGCGGAGCAAAGGGCGAAATTCCTCACTGCGTTGCTCTACCCTGACTCGGAAGAGGCCAGAAGCCTTTGCGACGCATGTCCCTGACCCGACCCTCCCTGCCAACCTATTGCCCTTTCCAGGATAAACCCTAGGAGGACATACAAGTGTTTCAAACGAAATCGATCGTCATCGTTTTGTTCTTGTTGGCTTCCCTGATTTTCCCCACCCAATCCGCATTCAGTGATTGTTCTTCGCTAAAGTGGTGCATGGATACGTCTTGCCCCCGGGATCGCAGCCTGACCATCGCCGGATGCTGGGCAGCGTATTTCGCACACAAGGCGGTCTGCAACAGGATGCTGCCTGTCGCGAAGCAAATCTGTAACCACGTAGCCAAGAGCAATAGGAAATGCTGTGTCGCGGATGCCAGGGAAGAGTATGTGGTTTGCATGGAGAATTGTTGTGGAGATCACTTCCCGACCCCTCCAGATAGTTGTCCATCGCATGAAGCACGCTGTTTAAGCATGATGTGAAGGTGCCCCTGCTGGAAGGGTTTTGCGCTGCCTGATCTCCTGGACAGGTGAGGTGCGGGAGCGGGAAGACGGCGCCTGATTAGCGCCGTCTTCCCGCTCCCGCCCGGCGCCTGCATGCAAACCGGTTCCCGTTTCTCCCTCCCCGTGCGCGCGCGCGTGAGCCACTGGTTTTCCACAGGGTAAGTCCTTGAATTCATTGAAACCAACCGGTTCCCGTTTCTGTCCGGCTTTTGGAATCCGGTTTGGAAACGGGAACCGGTTTTGAGGGCCTTGTCTTCGTCCTTTGTTCGCTCTCGCTTCGCGCTACCGGCAGAACTCCACTGCACTTACTTTTGACGCGTGGGACCTCGCCCCCTATTGTCTGGGTGCTGATAATCCCATGATGTCATGGATCAATAAATAGCTCCGAGTTTCCCCAAGCATCCTGCGAGCTGTCCTGTCCCGGAATCCTTGCACGTTGATTTCCTGTCCCACCTCAGGATTTCAGCAGGTATGCAACAGTTCGGGGGTGGACTGATGGCCCGTCACTACTCAGCCAGAAACTTCTTCCGCCACATGCCGAAAGATCTGCTGGCCCGCTACTCCGAGAGCAGGGGGCTGGGAAGCCCACTGGACCTTGACGCCTGGCTCAAGCTGCCCGAGGAGCGGCAGAGGACGCTTGAGGCCGAGTTCCGGGAGATATTCGAGTTGAGCTGCGAGAAGGGAACCTGGGCCATTCTCGACGAGGCCCGCTGCCGGTGGCGGGATGATCCGGACGGATTGACGGCGTTCATCGAGACCCTGTCCTCCCAGCCGAGCCACGCTCACGGCAGCTATTTCCAGCGCTGCGAAGCCCGGGGACGCCATTGCCTGGTGGAATCGATGAGGCGGGGAGAACTGGATTTCTTCTACGCTTACCCCGAGGACTACTCCCGGCAGGAGATGGAATGGACAGACGGCGAGTTGGGTCCGAGGCAGCACCGTCCCGCCTTCGAGGTGGTCTTCGTCTACTGCCGGAAGGAAGGCTGGCTTGACCTGAACTTCCCGGGTCCGTACCGGGCCCTGGAGCCCTTGCAGGAGATGTTCGCGACCGCCATTCTGAAACTGGACCGGCTTCCCGATTCCGGGGACGCAGCGGTATACGACCTCACCCCGCTTTGCCGGAGAGGCTTCGAGTTCATTTGTGGCAGGGAAAGCGGCATCGAGGCCGTGGCGGTGAGGCAGATCAGGTTGTCGTCGCGGTCCAGACAGGGAGACCGGATCACGATCGAAGCCGACGACTCCATCGGAGCCGATGCGATCCACGACGTTCTGGATCTCATAGGCAGGGTCATGCCCCTGAACCTGTTCAATGTCACCCAGGCGGAACTGGTAGCATTTGTGACTCAGGACAAGGAGAAACTGGCCAGGAGAGTGCCCATTCGCCTGACCGCGCCCGCCTCCTGCTCGCTCGGCTACGGTGAGCGGGACCTGCGGCTGCGCTCGATGCTGAAGGCCTCGGGCCTCGAGCCTGAAGCCGTTGGCAGAGAGCTGCACAAAGATCCCGCAGCCGTGTTTCTAGATCTGGTTTCGCGCGTGGGAGCCTCTACGGCACGGGAGGTCCGGGTCGCCTCTCATGAACTGGCCCGATGGCCGGGAGAGGCAGTTTCGGCCCTGAAGTCGCAGAAGCTGATCCGAAGGGCGCGGCATGCCCCCAGCACGGTGTGTCCAGGCTGTGGACGGCAATGCGCCATGCCCGTGGATTGGGGGGTGGCCCCATCCATACCGTGGGTCGTTTGCGACAAACGTGGCGACATCAACCGGGTGCCCGTATTCGCAGACCGGCTGGCGCAGTGGCGAACGAGCGCCGGTATTCTGGGGCGGTTTGTCGCCGAGGGTCTTTCGCTACGCTGGAGCGGACGGAAGGCAAAGTACCGCGGAGAGTTGGAGATCGGCAGGGTTGTCGGCGAGAAGCCAGGCGAGATGTTGAAGCTGCGGACGGAAGGAGGATTGGCGCTGGTGACGGGAACGAGCGCACTGGCCTTGCCGAAGGTCCTTGTCTTCGGCAATGGAGGTTTCGGACTGGAGCAATCCCGC
>JAPVWS010000301.1 GCA_027493295.1 Candidatus Versatilivorator vitaminiformans
GCGGCCGGGGAGAAGGGGATGCCCCAGAACGAGGTGGAGCGCCTGGAGAATGCCTCACGCATGGTGGAGGCCGCCCTGGCCAGGGGGATCTCCCTGGACAGCATCTACGTGGATGTCCTGGTGTTTCCCATCTCGGTCGACGGTCAGTTCGGCCACCATGCCCTGGAGACCATCCGGCAGTTGCGGTCCAGATACGGGTCGGAGGTCCATATCACCGGGGGATTGAGCAACGTTTCCTTCGGACTGCCCCGCAGGCGGCTGATCAACGACGTCTTCATTCTCCTGTCCCTGGAGGCGGGAGCGGACAGCGGCATCATCGATCCGGTGGCCAGCAACCTGCAGTCGATCCTTTCCATGGACCGCCAGGCCAGGCCCTATCGCATGACGGAGGATCTGTTGCTGGGCAGGGATCGCCACTGCAAGAGTTTCCTGCGCGCCTATCGCAAGGGGGAATTGCAATAGTCCCCACGCCGGGGACGGCGCAGTAGAGAGGGAGCAGGCTGGAATCATGGCGCAGTATCAAATTCTGTTCTGGAAAGACATTCCGGCCCAGATCAAGGTCTACCAGGGTCGTCGCGGCGTTTCCAGGCCGTTGCCCGATCGCTTTCAGGTGGAGATCGACCGGGTCGCCATGGCCGAGGGGCTGGCGGGCACGGATGACTACCTGGATCAGTGGCACTGGTCGGCCAAGCAGGAACGGTCCGGAACCACCCAGGAGATCCTGGACAGTCTGGCCGAGGAGCTCGAACGGGAGTTTGACGCCCGCAAGCGCAGGCGTGGCGGACGTTCAGGCAAGTCCGGGAAAGATTCAGCGAGGTAGCCGATGGCAGCAAGCAGACTGAGACTGGAGAACAGGGTGGCCCTGGTCACGGGAGCCTCTCGCGGCATAGGCAAGGCGATCGCCCTGGCCTTTGCCGAGGAGGGAGCCGCGGTGGCCGTCAACTACGCAGCCAATCGGCGTTTGGCCGAAGAAGTGTGCGAAGCCATCGCTTCGGCCGGAGGCCGCGCCCTTTGCGTTCAAGCCGACGTGGGAGTCGCCGAACAGGTGGACTCCATGGTCAGCCAGGTCATTCAGGAGTATGGGCGGATCGACATCCTGGTCAACAATGCCGGGCTTCTCAACCAGGAACCGTCGCTGGAGGCGACCGGGGAGGGGTTCGACCGGATGGTGGACGTCAACATCAAGGGGGTCATACGCTGTGCCGCGGCCGTGGCCGAGGGCATGAAGCAGCGAGGCCGGGGGAGGATCATCAACGTCTCCTCCATTGCCGCTCTGGGCACCTCCATGCCCGGAGTGACCGGTTACGCCATGACCAAGGCTGCGGTCAACATGTTCAACCGCCGGCTGGCCAGGGAACTGGGTCCCCACAACATCACCGTGAACGCCATCGCGCCCGGATTTATCCTCACCGACATGTCTCGGGAGGGTGCCCGAGCCAGCGGGACCTACGTCGACGGCATCGCCGACCGGACCATGCTGCGTCGAGTGGGCGAGCCGGCCGACATCGCGGGGGTCGCCCTCTTTCTGGCCTCGGACGACTCGTCCTTCATGACGGGGCAGGTGCTCACCGTGGATGGCGGGCGCATCGACTATCTCACCCACTCGGTGTAACCGGTCCGTCAGGCGCCGGGCGTCCGGGTGCTTTGGATGGAATCGCGAGACAGAGTCAAAGGAAGAGAATCCCTCATGCAGCCTGAACGCATCGTCTCCATCGCTCCCATCGATCAGATCGCCATCGACATCCTGCAACAGGTGGCTCCGGTGGAGATCTCTCCTTCTCCGGATGAACCCACGGTGCTCACGCTGCTGGAGGGGACCATCGGGCTGGTGGCCCGAGGCACCGAAGGCGGCATAAGCCGAAAGATCATGGAAAACTGCCCGGGCCTGCGCGTCATCGGTCGACCCGGGGTCGGCTACGATACGGTGGATGTGGCCTTTGCCACCCAGCGGAAGATTCCCGTGGTGTACGCTCCCATCGGCGGGTTCGCCGTCGCCGAAGCGGCCCTGGCGCTGCTGATGGCCATCGTCAAGAAGGTCCAGTTGGCCGACTCCATCCTCAAGCAGGGGCAGTGGCAGCGCCGCTACCAGATGAGCACGGGGGATCTGACCGGGCACACCCTGGGGATCATCGGGCTGGGTCGAATCGGGGGTCGCCTGGCCGAGCTGGTGCGGAATTTCGAGATGGAAGTGCTGGGATACGATCCCTTCCTGACGGAAGACGCAGCCAAGGGAATGGGAGTCGAGCTGGTGCCGCTGGATGACCTGCTGCGACGTTCCGATTTCATTTCGGTGCACGTCCCCCTGGGAGAGCACACGCGTGGCATGATCAA
This sequence comes from Candidatus Versatilivorator vitaminiformans, assembly GCA_027493295.1. Taxonomy (GTDB): domain Bacteria; phylum Acidobacteriota; class Terriglobia; order Versatilivoradales; family Versatilivoraceae; genus Versatilivorator; species Versatilivorator vitaminiformans. Next base: position 2,332 of record JAPVWS010000301.1, read on the forward strand.
CCGCGAGCGGATCGCCCGGATGAAACCGGGAGCCATCTTCATCAACACCGCCCGGGGCGGTGTGGTGGAAAGCCTGGACGTGCTGGCCGATGCCCTGGAGAGCGGCCACCTGGGAGCGGTGGGTCTGGACGTGTTTCCCACCGAACCCCCCGACACCTCCCACCGCCTGTTCAAACACCCCCACTTCACGGGGGCTCCCCATTTGCTGGGCGTGAGCCGGCTGGCCATGGAGCGCATCTATCGCTCCATGGCCAACGACATGGTGGGGGTTCTCCAGGGGAGGCGGCCCCGCTACTGCGTCAATCCGGAGGTTTGTGAGGAGCTTTCGCCTCTTGACTGACAGGACACCAAGGAAGGAAGGAACCTTATGAGAATCGTGGTGCTTGACGGCTACACCCTGAATCCTGGAGATCTTTCATGGGAGGGTCTGGAGAAGCTGGGAACCACCGAGGTTCACGATCGAACCGAACCCGAGCTCACCCTTCAGCGCGCAGGGGGCGCCGAGGTCGTATTGACCAACAAGACCGCCCTGGACGCGGAGGCGTTGCGCCGGCTCAAGGGCGAGGGGCTTCGTTACGTGGGGGTGCTGGCCACCGGATACAACGTGGTGGATATCCAGGCGGCCAGGGAACTGGGAATCCCCGTGACCAACGTGCCCACCTACGGGACGGCCTCGGTGGCTCAGTTCGCCTTCGCGCTGCTGCTGGAGCTCTGCCATCATGTGCAGCTCCACAGCGATGCCGTCCGGGGGGGAGAGTGGTCCCGAAGCATCGAATGGTGTTTCTGGAAGACGCCCCTCATCGAGCTGTCCGGGCGGACCATGGGGATCGTCGGATTCGGCCGCATCGGGCGGCAGGTCGGCCGCATCGCCGACGCCATGGGCATGCGGGTCATCGCCCATGACGCCATCACCGTCAATCCACCCGACTATGAAGGGTTCCGCTGGACCGGCGTGGAAGAGCTGCTCAAGGAATCCGATGTGGTCAGCCTGCACTGTCCTCTGTTTCCCGAGACCCAGGGAATGATCAATGCCGAGAGGCTGGCCATGATGAAGCCCACCGCCTTTCTGCTCAACAATTCCCGGGGGCCCCTGATCGTCGACCAGGATCTGGCCGATGCCCTCAATGCGGGCCGGATTGCCGGGGCGGGGCTCGACGTGCTGTCGGTCGAACCTCCGCTCGAGAACAACCCCCTGCTCTCGGCCAGGAACTGCCTGGTCTTGATGGCCCGTATCCGATTACCGTCACAGAACCTTTCCCGCGCATTCCTCGAGGTGGTGGAACAGTCCGCAATCGCCGCCGCCCGCACCATGGGGATTGGCGACCGGGAGTTCTCCGATCAGGCCGCGGTGGAGGTGATGCGGAAGATCATGGACAGCGTTCCCATGAAGGGGACCATCGTGATCGGAGAAGGCGAGCGGGACAAGGCCCCCATGCTCTACATCGGGGAAAAGGTCGGCAAGCACAAGGACCTTGTCGAAGGCGAGCAGGTTACGCACGAGGTGGACATTGCCGTCGACCCGCTGGAGGGCACCAACCTTTGCGCCACCGGGGCGCCCGGAGCCATCACGGTGCTGGCCAGCTCCGAAAAAGGCGGGCTGCTGAATGCGCCGGACTGCTACATGGAGAAGATCATCGTCGGCCCCTCCTCCAAGGGAGTCATCGATCTCGACGCCTCGGTCAAGGACAACCTCCGTGCTATCGCCAAGAGGCTGGACCGCGACGTGGAGAACCTGGTGGTGGTGGTTCTGGACCGCCCCAGGCATGCTCGTCTGATCCAGGATATCCGGGCTGCCGGCGCCCGAATCCGGCTCATTACCGATGGCGACCTGTCGGCCGGAATCAGTGTGGCCCTCCGCGGGACCGGAGTCCATGCGGTCATGGGGATCGGCGGCGCCCCGGAAGGAGTGTTGACGGCGGCGGCGCTCCGCTGCCTCAATGGGGAGATCCTGGCAAGGCTGGTGGTGAAGGACGAGGAGCAGGCCGAGCGGATGAAGAGCATGGGCATCAAGGACCCGGACAAAGTCTACGCCACCACCGAGCTGGCCTCGGGCAAGAACATCATCTTCGCGGCTACCGGCGTCACCGACGGCACCCTGCTGAAGGGCGTGCGCTTCTTCGGAGACGGCACCCGGACCCAGTCGATCCTGATGAACCTGGCGAACCGGCACGTCCGCTTCGTGGACACCGTCCACCTGGCTCAACGTCCCGACATCAGCGTCCACCTGTAGTCTTTTGCAAGCGCCGAATCGTTTATTCCTTCCGCATTGAGCCTGAATCCAACCCCTGATCGTTTGGGCATCCTCGGATGCTGTCCCTGTTTCCCGGAGGTCCGGCTTGGGAGTCCTGATCAGCGTCCTGATCGCCGCCACCATCGCCCTCTTTCTACCTGAAGCCGTGCTGCATTTGGAACCGGCGCTGGCGCCCGCCTTTGCGCTGACCATGGTCCTGGTGGGAAGCCTGGTGCGGACGGAACACAGGGAGAGCTTCCGGCGGGCTCCCCTGAGACCGATCCTGGGCCTGATCTGCCAGTACACCGTCATGCCCTTGACGGCCTGGCTGATTTCGCTGGCCTTCCAGGAACCCGCCCTTCGGATCGGCATCGTGCTGGTGGG
>JAPVWS010000302.1 GCA_027493295.1 Candidatus Versatilivorator vitaminiformans
GGTGGGCCCCGGGCCCCGGGCGAGGCGCAACTGGGCCAGGGCCGACCGGGAGGGAATCCGCACCATGGCCAAGCTGCAATTCAACAACACCTGGGAGATTTCGGCGGTGCCCTACATTCCCGTGGTGGATCTGATCCTTCAACACTGCGAGAAACTCTCCAAGGCCGGCATCAGCGGCATCATGCCCTCCTGGACCTGCGGGGGGTATGCCTCGCCCAACCTGGAGGCGGCCAAGGCCTACTATTTTCGGCCCGCGGGATCCAACCCGGACCTCCTCATGGAACTGGCAACCCGCCGTTACGGCCCGGCGGCGGCCCCGCTGATGGTCGAGGCCTGGCGCGAGTTCAGCCAGGCCTTTCAGGAATTCCCCTACGGGGTCAGCATCTACAACATTCCCACCCAACACGGACCGGCCAATTCGCTGCGTCTCCACCCCACCGGGTACCGCTCCAGCATGATGCTCTTCCCCCAGGATGATTTCAGGAAATGGTCGGGGGACTACCCCCCGGAAGTCGTGCAGCAACAGTTCCGCAAGCTGGCCGCGGGTTGGCGCCAGGGGTTGGCGCACTTTCGGCAAGGCGCGGACAAGGTGTCCCCGGGAAGAAGGGCCTTCGCCGAAATGGATGTGGCGATCGCCCAAACCTGCCTGCACCACTTCCAAAGCACGGCCAACCAGGTGGAATTTTATCTGTTGAGGGAGAAGCTTCGGCAGAGCCAGGGGGAGAGACCCCCAACTGTTCGGCGGATGATTGAGATCGCCCGGGCGGAAATCGAGCTGGCCCAGGCTCAGTTCTCCATCGCCCGGCGCCACTCCACCATTGCCTTCGAGGCCTCCAACCACTACTACTACCGCCCGCTGGACCTGGCCGAGAAGATCCTGAACTGCCGCCAGGTGATCGACGATCTCTCCCGCGCCTGAGAGCAGTCTACACCCCGGCAACAAAGGGGGTTCGGGGAAACCCCATCAGGAGTTCCGGACCGTCTTCGGTCAGATGGAACACGTCGCCGAGCGGGACGAACATCTTGCCGGTTCCGGGCAGGCCGAAGACGGCGTGCATCACGGCGGTCATTCCGGCCTGCATGGGAGCCGGGTTGCTGTCGTCGAAAGGAACAGGCTGCTCGCTGTAATCCATGCCGATTCCGTGTCCGATTCTGCCTCCCAGAAGGTCCAGACCGTGGGGCTCCACATGCTCCCGGATGGTCCGGCCCAATTCGGCCACGGGTGTGCCCGGCTTCAGAATCTCCTGAGCCCGATCATGGGCTTCACGCGTCACCTGGCACAACCTTGTGAGGGCGTCGCAGGGTTTCCCCAGGGTTCCTGTGCGGTGCCCGTGGCACCAGTACCCCTGGTAGACAATGTAGGAGCAACTGGCCATGAGGTCGCCGTACTGCAGGATGCGCTCATGGGGCCTGATGTCCAGCCGGGTGTTGTTCCAGTCCGGGGGCGGACCCGAGGCCATCCAGTACTTGGCGTGATCGGCTCCTTCCCGGCGCGCCATCCGCTCCATCTCGGCCACGATTTCTATTCCGGGCAGTCCGGGTCTGGCAACCTCCAGCATGGTTTGAAATCCCAGATCGCTCAACTCGGCCGCCCGCCGCATCAACTGCAGCTCCGCCTCGCTCTTGACGGTGCGGAGCTGCGAAACCACGTCGTCCACCCGATGGAGCCGGTCCCCCAAGCCGAGAGCCAGCCCCTCGTAGAAGGGAGCCGGCATGGTGCTCACTCCGACCACGCCCACCCTTTCTCCTCCCAGGCCGTTCTCTTCCAGGACGGCCAGGGTCTGACCGGCAAAGTCGCGGGGGCCCTGGTCGTCGTCCCCCCCGCGATGACCCGCCACCGCGTTGGGGTCGACGGCTTCCACCAACCGCATATCCTCGATCGGAGACACCTCCGCGGCCTGCTCGAACATGAACTGCATTCCGGCAGCCAGCATCACCGGGTCGCCATGGCGGGGCACCACCACCACCGTTTCCACGATCCGGTCATCGTTGGCCCAACCCGACAGATAGGAGACATGACCGGTCTGACCCCATTTGTGCTCGCGCGCCGGAGAATAGGCCAGCAAGGCCCCCAACTGCCGGTCCTCCAGGAAACGTTGCACACGATGGTAGCGGCTCTGAAACTCCTGTCTGGAAATCGCCTGTGATTCCATCCCTGACCTCCCGTGACTGCCGAACCTGCCGACAGAAAAATTGGCCCGGCGCTGCCCCGCGGTTTTGAATCGAGATTCGCCCTGGGCGGAATAGTTGTCGCGACCGGCCCGTGCCGAAAGAATAGCACCGGGCGAAGGGGATTTCACCTCCGTTTCGCCTTCTCTTCAGGCGGCAGCAGCGCAGTGCTCCGTGCCCAATCGGCGATACGCTTACCTGAAACAAACGCCGTAACTCAGGCGGTCGCAGTTTTGCGGCGTCGCGTATGCCCCCCACCGCATCAGCCTTCGCCTGCGGCTCGGCTTCTGCGACTCCCCCTCAAGGGGGGAGTGATTCTTGAGGCCTGCATAGAACGCTTGAGTATCACTCCCCCCTTGAGGGGGAGTCGGCGAGGCAAACGCGGCGTCCCTTCGACTAGGCCGCAGCCTGCAGCCGATCCGGAGGGGGGCAATCGCGGCGTCCCGATGGGGGCCCCAGTCTCCGAGGTACGTAACAGGTCCCTGTTTCACTCTCTATGATCCGTGACGTCGTCGCAGTAATAGAGGTCCATCGGTCTTTGTGTTTGTTCGTGGTTCGCCACAGGCTCCGGCGATCGTGACCGCGCAAAATAATTGCTCGGCCCGCACCAAACTGAATTAGACTGAGCCCGAGGAGGTCAGCAACGGATGCCAACGACAACCCTGGAGCGCTCCAGGTCAGAGCTGTGGCAAAGCCAGGGATATCTGACCGGCCTGGAGGTCTTCCCGGAATCCGAGATGACGGACTACCGGTCGCAGTTTGACGCCCTGGAAGCAGACCAGGGACAGGGCAAAGCCGAAATCGGGCTGAGCAATCTGCACTTCACCCACGAGTTCGTCTGGAGGCTCAGCACCCATCCTCCGATTCTGGATGCGATCCGTTCGGTCCTCGGCCCCGACGTCCTTCTCCTGGGAAACCATTTTTTCTGCAAGTATCCCTCTGCGTCCCGAGGGGACAAGTTCGTGGCCTGGCACCAGGACGTCACCTACTGGGGACTGGAACCGCCGCGAGCGGTCACCGCCTGGCTGGCCATCGACGACGTGGATGTCGACAACGGCTGCATGCGGGTCATTCCCGGGTCCCACCGCCACGGCATTCTGACCCACGGCACCTCGGCGACGGCCGGCAATCTGCTCAGCATCAACCAGGAAATCGCCGAGGAGAGCTTCGACTCG
>JAPVWS010000303.1 GCA_027493295.1 Candidatus Versatilivorator vitaminiformans
CCATCCTTATAGAGCTGCAAAGCAGCGGCCTCGTGTAGCCCCGGGTGTCAACCCGGGGTTGTATCGATTCCGCGCCAACCCAGCCGCGAATGCGGCGAATAGGAAGCACCCGTTCGGGAACGCATTGCTTCCCCAATGAAACGCCGCCCAACGCCACGACCACCCGCTGTCGCCGCCTACGCCCCTCTCCCCACCGTTCCTTCCAACACTAGGACATCCACATCCCGGCCCTCCAGCCTGATCTGCGCCGGCAGCCGGGCCAGCGGCTTCAGGCCGAATCGCCGGAAGCGTTCCTGCTTGCCCGGGTCCGAAGCCGCCACATAGGCCTGGAGGCGCTCGACCCCGCGCCCGGCGGCTTCCGACATCAGCCATTGAGTCAGGGAGTCCGCCCCGTCGGCATAGTCGTCGTGGCTGCAGACGTCGATGACCGCCTTGTGGCGCCGGTATTCACCAGGCTCGGGGGTGATGGAGCCGAAGCCCAGCACCCGGTGGGGCGACTCACCCACCAGGACGCCCAGCACCCCCCCGCGCGGCACCGCCTCTTGGTGGACCGCCGGAAAGTTGGAGACACACCGCTGCAACTTGACGTATTTCCCCGAAAGCAGGGCCCGCGGATAATCCAACACCAGCGTATCCCAGGGCTGAACCACGAAGCAGGCGAAGGCGGCCAGGTCCCCCCAATTGGCCTCGCGAACGGAGGTGGCCTGGCCCGGCGCGAAAAAGCCCTCCTCGCACCCGGACGAATCCTCCCGCTCCAGCCGCATGACGCCACCGTTCCACCAGCGGAACCCGCAGCGCAGATAGACGTTCCTGGGGTCCCGGGTGGCTCCCAGGTAGGACACGCGGCAGCCGGCTTGGAAGGAGAGATCCGCCACGGCGGAAGTCAGGGCTTCGGCCACTCCCAGACGGCGGCAGTCCGGGTGGGTCAGGACCGATCCGACCACCGAGACTTCCGGTTCCCGGCAGGGGTAGCAGACCGAGGCCGTTCCCGCCGGACGGCCCTCGATGGCTCCCAGGACTGCCTGGATTCTGAGGTGCCGGCTGTAGTCGCCGTTCATGGACTGCAGCCAGTCGTAGTCCCCCCCGGTCCACTCGGTCCGCCACAAGCCGATGAGCGCGTTTTGCCGGGCAGAGTCGATGGGGAAGGTCAGGAACTCGATATCGAGCGTGCGCCCGTCTTTCAGGGGGATGGCTCTGGATTTTTTCATTGGAACCCTCGCAAACGGGGCGGTTCAACCGCCGGCCCGCGCCTCCAGTTGTTTCACAAAGGGGTCCCGGGTGCGCCGCGACCAGGCCAGCAAGGCCTCCCTGAGCGTGGCCGCCGTCGCGGAGCTTTCGGGACGGCCCGCCAGGTTGGTCATCTCGCCGGGGTCATCGCCCAGGTGGTAAAGCTCAGTCTCCCCATTTTCATGCAGGACGTACTTCCAGGGCCGGCGCACCATGGCCCGCCAGTTCTCCACCCCGTGCCAACTGGCGAAATTGCGAGCCACGTTGTATTGCACGAAGCAGTCACGGGCCGGGGGCTCGGGTTCGACGCCCGTCATGTAGGGAACCAGGTTCTCGCCTTCCAGACCCAGGGAACCGACCTCCACGCCGGCCAGGTCCAGCAGCGTGGCGGCCACATCCACATGGCTGGCGTCCACCCGGCAGCGCGTGCCAGGCTTGAAGGCCTCCGGCCAACGCATGGCCCAGGGAACCCGAATCGCCTCCTCGTAAGGACAGAACTTCTGCCACAGCCCGTGCTGCCCCATCATCTCGGCGTGGTCGGAGAGCATTACCAGCAGGGTTTCGTCGAGCAGATCGCATTCTTCCAGACGCTGGACGAACCGGCCGAAGAGCCAGTCGATGTAGGTGGCATACCCCCAGTAGACGGCAATGGACTTGCGCCAGGCCGAAAAGTCCTCCCCCCACTCGTTTCTCAAGCGACGGTAGTAGCTCCCCTCCAGGAATCCGGGCTCGTCCGGGCCGGCATTCCAGTTCTCGGGTTCGGGGATGTCCTCGGGATCGTAGAGGTGGTACCAGGGCTCGGGAACCACCAGGGGAGGATGGGGGCCCTCCAGGCTGATCACCAGGAAAAAGGGCCTGTCGGGGTCGCGCAGGCCGAACATCTCGAAACCGTGTCCCAGGATCCAGCGGTTGTGCTCCTTGTCGGCGGGGATATCCAGGATTCCGGTCCGGGGCACCGTCATTCGCGGATAGTGGGCGGAACGATAGGGTCCGCTGCGCTCGTCGTCGTGAAAGATGAAGCCGTCCGGGACTCCCTGCCAGCGGCACCACTCCGCATAGGAACGCTCCCCGTTGTCGCAGGCGCTGACCCAATCGAACCAGCGCTGAACGTTGCTGGTTCCCAGATGCCACTTGCCGGCGTAGAGGCACTGGTAGCCTTCCTTGCGCAGATAGTGGGAGACCGGAGGCCGGGTGATCTCCATGTCGGGATATTCGTCCTCTTGCCCCACCCGAAGCGCGCCCAGGTAGGGTAGATGGGGCATGCCGGCCTGGTGGGGCTGGAACCCGGTAAAGAAGGAAGCCCGGGCCGGAGAGCAGATGGGGCTGGTTGTCCGCAGGTTCTCCATCAGGACGCCCTCACGGGCCACGCGATCCCAGGTGGGGGTACGACAGGCGGTTCGTCCAAGGATTCCGAGGGTATCCAACCGCTGGTTGTCGCTGATGAGGAGGACGATATTGGGTCTGGAGGGGGTACTCATGGCGCTGATCGGCCGTGGGCAAAGGCCCCGGCTCCGGCATTCCCCCGGGGCCGGCCACGGCAAGAAAAGGGGACATTATAGGTCGCCGGCCGAGGCTATCACAAGGCAGGATCGGTCCAAGACCCGAGACGCCCGAAGTTCGCCTGTGTTAAGCTTCCCTCCCGAATCGAGGCCGGCGATGACCGGCCCGAATCTCTCCGGAATCGTCGAATCCCAACCGTGCGAGCGCTACCGTGGCCCAGACCTCCCGCAGGCGGATCCTGTCTCAGTTGGCGACTGCACAGAGCCGGGCACCCGCTCCCGACTCTCGCTCTCGGCGTTCCCTGAACGACCTCCGCCGAGCCCTGCGGGGCGTTCACAGCTACCTGCCCACGCCCTTTCACGGCAATCTCGAGATCAACCCCGAGGGGATGCGTCAAAACGCTGCCTTTTATGCCGAGGCCGGAGTCCAACCGCTGAGCCTGGTGGTGGCGGCCGGACTGGGCGAGCTCTTCTCGCTTGGCTTCGAGGAGCACCGGGAGGTGGTGAGCGCGGCGGCGACGGGCGCCGCGGGCAGGCTTCCGGTGGTGGCGGGAGTGCGCGGAGGCTACCGGTTCGCCGTGCGCATGGCCCGCAACGCCGAGGAGGCCGGCGCCGACGCCATTCTGATCTTTCCGCCTGCCGGCGGGCCTCAGACCCTGGAGGGCCAGCGGCGGTACTTCACCGAGATCGCCCAATCGGTCGGCATCGGTGTGCTGATCTACCCAAGGACGCAGAGGGACGACTGGTCCAGCTTGCTGGAGAGGCTGGCCGACCTGCCCAACGTCATGGGGTTCAAGGACGGCAGTCGCGGCATAGACCTGGGCCGATCCCTGGGGACCCGGACTCGCAAGCGGCTGGTCTGGACGGCCCGCGGAGAAGAACATGCGCTTCAGGCCCTGCCGGCCGGGGCCACTGCCTACGCCACCTCCTTTGCCTCACTGGCGCCCAGGGCCTGCCATGAATTCTGGAGGTTGGGCACCAAGGGAGATGCCAAGGGCATGGAGAACCTCTACAGGGTGCGCATCGCTCCCCTGGCCGACATCCGCCGTCAGCTACCGCTTCCCGACCGCTCGCCGGGCTTCGGGGTTGCCGCCATCAAGGCGGCCCTGGAGGCGCTGGGACGGGCGGGAGGCAGCGTGCGGCCGCCCAAGCTTCAGGTCGGCCCAACGGCGGGAATCTACGAA
>JAPVWS010000304.1 GCA_027493295.1 Candidatus Versatilivorator vitaminiformans
TCCACCACCACCATGGTGCCGTCGTCGAGGTAGGCCACCCCTTGGTTGTACTCCTTGCCCTCCTTGAGAATGAATACCTTCATGACCTCGCCGGGCAGGACGACCGGCTTCAGCGAGTTGGCCAGCTCATTGATGTTCAACACGGGAACATCTTGCAATTGAGCTATCTTGTTGAGGTTGAAATCGTTGGTAACAATCTTGGCTTCCAGCTCCTTGGCCAGCTCGATGAGCTTCAAATCCACTTCCCGAATCTGGGGAAAGTCCTTCTCCAGGATCTGCACCTCAATTCCGGCCATTTTCTGAATCCGCTGGAGAATATCCAGCCCGCGCCGTCCCCGATTCCGCTTCAGGGAATCCGCGGAATCGGCTACCTGCTGGAGCTCTCGCAGCACGAACTGGGGAATGAGCAGAATTCCGTCGATGAAGCCGGTCTCACAGACGTCAGCCACGCGTCCGTCAATAATCACGCTGGTATCCAGGATCTTGTAGTTCTTCCCGCTGCGCCTCTCTCCGGCAAAAAACCCGCCCAAGGCCGACAGGTTGAGAAGATCTCCCTTGTTGGCTCCCATCACCAGGCCGACGTAGCCCATGAAGAGGAACAGTCCAATTTGAAGAAACGACTTGGTTTGAGGGTCAATGGTAGTCTCGACCAACATGATGCCGATCATGGCGGCTCCGCCGATGCCCATAATGGACCCGATGGCTGCACCGATGAGCTGCTTCAACGAGGTCTTTCTCAGGCGGACCTCGAAAATGATGATCGCCGCGGAAGTCACCGCACCGACGACCGCCGCCAGAGGCTTTGTCAAGTCAAAAGGCTGAAAGTAGTAACAACTGAAAATGAAAACCGCACAAAACACCACCCGAATAAAGGTTGTCTCCAACAAATGGTCTCACCCCCTTCGAATCAGGACAGAACGCCCGTAACTTGGCTGGGAAAAGCCTTGATACTTGAAACGACAAATGACAAGGGAGTCACTGGCACAGGCAGGCTTTCGGCGAGAAGAAGCTCGGAGGAAACATCAACAGGCTGCCTGCCGACGTTGGTCATTTGGGAACCCCATATCATTCGCGGCGACTCCGAATCAGCTTGCCGAATCGACGAATGCCATGGGCGTTGCAGGAAGTTACATCCTGCACGGACACAGTATAGCACTGTGCCGGTGCTTCGTTCAACCGCCGCACGGTTTCGCCGGGAAGGTCTTGTCCCAGCAAGCTCAAACACTTATACTCGATCCGACCTGATTCTAGTTGAGCACGCTCGCGGTGACCCTCACCCTCTTTAGCCCCGAAGTCCGTCTCAGGGCGATTCCGGCGGCAGCCGGTCTTGGACGGCGTCCTGGCTTCCTGCCGTTTCTGCTGGCGTTTCTGGCCCTTGTCGGATCCCCATCCCTTCAGGCTTCCACCTTCGACGGGGAGGTGAAACCCTTCCTGACCGAACACTGCCTGCAATGCCACAACGCCAACCTCAGCACCGCCGAAATCAACCTGAGCGACTTCGACCCGGAGCATCCGGTCCGAAATCGGCAGGATCTTTGGCAGGCCGTGCTGAGGGAGCTTCGCACCGGTCGCATGCCTCCGCCGGGTAATCCACGTCCGAACGTCGAGCATTTGAGGGCGGTGGAGCGGTGGATCGAAGCGCGGCTCGAGGAGGAGGCTGCCAGCGTGGCACCCAGCCCCGGACGAGTCACCGCCCGACGGCTCAACCGAAGTGAATACGACAATACGATTCGGGACTGGTTGGGCCTCGATCTCGGTTTGTCGGAGGACTTTCCAATCGATGATACCGGTTACGGCTTCGACAACATCGGGGACGTGCTCTCGCTCTCTCCGCTGTTGATGGAAAAATACCTGGCGGCTGCCGAAGAGATCGCCGGCCGGGCCGTGGTGGTTCGGCGAAAGGTCAAGCCGGTGCTGGCCCGTTACCTGGCCTCCCGAAGTCAGGCTCCCCCCTCGGTCCCGGAAGGCACCCACACCGTTCCCTACTCGCTCGAAGGCAGGCTTCTCGCCCGTCATTCCTTCCACTCTCCGGGAGAGTACGAGCTGCGGGTGCGGGTTGTGGACAGAAGGAGATCGCCGCCTGCCGAAGCCGGGCAGTGGGTACCGGCCGAGCTGCCTTCGGCCACCCTGTCCCTCCTGCTTGACGACAGGTACCTTCAGACCTTTCACATTGAAACCGACGCATACCACAGGGGCACCTTCGACATTCGCATCAGGGTCGACCCGGGCGCGCATCGGCTGGAGGCGTCGCCCCGGTTGGATTCCGAGTCGCTGGGCACCGCACTCAATCAAGCGGTCTTCGAGCACAGGGTGCAGAAACCCCCGGAACGCCTGGTCTATGCCGATTCCATGGAAATCCTGGGTCCGTTCAAGGTGAAGCCAAAGCCCTTGACCGACAGCCATCGCCGGGTCCTGGTCTGCGGGCATGACCCCGGGAAACACCAGGCGGGCTGCACCGATTCGATTCTGCGGAACCTGGCGCTGCGAGCCTACCGCCGGCCGGCAACCGAGCAGGAGATCAACCGATTGCGAGGGCTGGTAGCCTCGGCCCAAAAGCAAGGGGAACCCCTGGAACGCGGAATCCAGATGGCTCTCCAGGCCGTGCTGGTGTCACCCCATTTCCTCTTCCGACTTGAATTCGATCCGGAGGCCGACCCCGCCGGCTCGGCCCACCCCCTGGGTCCCTATGAGCTCGCCTCTCGTCTTTCCTACTTCCTCTGGAGCAGCCTTCCCGACGACGAGCTGTTCGGTTTGGCACAAAGAGCCGAACTTGACGATCCTCGAGTCCTGAGACAACAGGTGGGGCGGATGCTCGAGGATCCCAGGTCCGAGGCCCTGGTCGAGAACTTTGCCGGGCAATGGCTGCAACTACGGAATCTGGAGAGCGCCCGACCCGACCCCGAGCGGTTTCCCGACTTTGACGAACCGTTGCGGGAGGCCATGCGTCGCGAAACGGAGCTCTTCTTCCGTTCCATCCTGCAGGAAGACCGCAGCCTGATCGATTTTCTGGACGCCGACTACACCTTCCTCAACCAGCGACTGGCTCGACACTACGGGCATCCAGGCGTGGAAGGCCCGCACTTCCGGAGGATCGAGATTGCCGGTGAACAGCGTGGGGGGCTGATTGCTCAAGCCAGTATATTGACGGTTTCCTCCTACCCGACTCGTACGTCCCCGGTCTTGCGAGGCAAATGGATCCTGGAAACCCTGCTGGGCACTCCACCTCCGCCGCCACCCGAGATGGAGACACTCGAGGAGGAACCAAACGGAGCGCCGATGACGCTCAGGGAGCGTCTGGAGGAGCACCGGAGCCAGCCGGCCTGCGCCGCCTGCCACCAGAAGATGGATGCGCTGGGCTTCGGGTTGGAAAACTATGACGCTGTCGGAGCCTGGCGGATGGAAGACGGCGGGGTTCCGGTGGACGCCACCGGAGAGTTACCGGGTGGACGCTCCTTTCAGGGACCGAAGGATCTCAAGGCGCTGTTGGCCGACACGGAGCGCGACGCATTCGTTCGCTGTCTCACCGAAAAAATGTTAACCTACGCCCTGGGAAGAGGCCTGGAACCCTACGACAAGCCTGCGGTGGACCGGATCTGCCAGGAGTTGGAAGACAACGGCTTCCGATTCAGCCAACTGGTCCGATCGATCGTGGAGAGCCTGCCGTTCCAAATGAGGACCACCAACGGAGGAGGATCATGACGCCACGACATCTTCCACGCCGAACCTTTCTGCGTGGGATGGGAGTAGCCATCGGACTTCCCTGGCTGGATGCCATGGT
>JAPVWS010000305.1 GCA_027493295.1 Candidatus Versatilivorator vitaminiformans
AGGCTGAAGACACCATACAAAGCGCCACAAGATGTTAAACACGAATACTTTACTACCGTAGGCTCAGCGGCCTGGTGAGATATGCGGGTTAAGCCCCCGGTCCCATGCAACTCCGTCCGCCACAATCGATAGATCCGAATGTTCCGGCGATAATCCCCGAGGAACAGCAGCAGAATTTCAAGGCGTTCCTCGACAGGGTGCTGGATGACGTTGTGGGTGCGGCTTCACCCGGCATTATTCAGGCGGGTGACGAACTGTGGCTGGCAATAGCCACCATTGCAGTGACCTGGGCAGGATTGCAGGTTGCCTTCAGCGGGTCCTTCAATTCCTGGGAGATCGTGAAGCTCATCTTCGTTCTAAGTGTTCCCAAAACCATGCTGCACTACTACAGCCAGGCTCTTCCCCACACCAACTCTACCTTTCCGCAGATCGTGGTGGAACAGGGGATCTGGCTGCAAAACATGTTTGTTTCCGACATCGTCTCCGGCATGCACACGGAACTCAACACCCTGTTTACCGCGCAGGGCAACGCTATACTGGCGGCCTGGCAGCGGATCGACTTCGAAGACCTGTCACCCTCTACGGCATATGCCGCAGTCGCACAGACAGTCCCGTCGGTAGCGTTCGTATTTTTCGGCCTGCTCCTGCTGGCCCTGTTCTTCATCACCTATGCCCAGGTTCTCTGGGGGCACCTGGCCGTATCCATCTCTATCCTGCTCGGCCCCATCTTCATCCCCTGGCTGGTATTCGAGCCAATGGCCTTTCTGTTCTGGGGTTGGTTTCGGACGGTGCTCGCCTATTCTCTCTACGCTGCAATCGCCGGAGCCATCCTCCGCATATGGGGCGGCGTGGGATTGGGTTACGTCACCACGTTGAGCCATTCGCCGCCCCTGGACAACTTTGCCGCGGTCGTTTACTGGTCGCTGATTCTCCTTCCTCTCTGCGCGGCAGGAATCCTGGCGGCCTGCAAAGTGGGAGAGATGGCTTCGCTACTGATTTCAGGAGCCGGCTTGGCTGGATCCGGCGGTGTTTCCTTGGCTGTCCATACGGCTGGTAAAGCTGCCATGAGTATATCGAGAGCTGTTTCCAGGCGATGATGTCCACAAAAGACACAGACCGTGAATACGCCGAAATCTGGGGTGAAACCCTCAACTCCAATCGTCACCTCCGCCTTCTATCCATGGGGCTTGGCGGACTTACCCTCTTGTTGGCAGTCGTAGTAGTGCGCCTCGGTTTTCAGGAGATGCCCCGCCCGATCGTGGTGCGTGTGGACGAGGTGGGTCGGGCCGAAGCCCTACAATACAAGGCCGTCGAAGCCAAATCCGACCCCCTCGATCCCACCACCAAGTACTTTTTGAATCGCTTCATCCACGACCATTACTCTCGTCGGGCCGCCACGGTACAAGAACGCTGGACCCGCAGTCTGCGCTTTCTCACCACCGACTTGGCCAATGCCGCATTCCAGGACGAAAACAGGAAAATTGCCCTGGTGGCGGCTCGAGTGGCTCGGGAGGAGACCAAAGTCGAGAACATCGTGTTGCGTATCCATGCCAATCGGTCGCCGCCTCATGGAGCGACCGCCGACTTTGAAATGGTGCGCATCCGGCAGGAGAAAGAAGTAGGGCGGGATAAGTGGTCTCTTTCCCTGCAGTTTTCCTATATCACCCGAATCCCTCCTGATTTGATGGTTCACAATCCGATGGGTATCGTCATCACCTACCTGCAGACGGATCGGGCTCTGGTATCGGAATAACAACGGATCAACCTGGGGATGCAACACCATGAGTGCCAGTGGAATCGAGATGCTCAAGCCCTTGTTGCCGGGACTGGAGAGGGTGCTTGAAGATCAACAAGTGAGCGAAATCATGATTAACGGGCCGGACAACGTCTGGATCGAGAAGAACGGGAAACTGGAACCCTTGTCCGCGCCGGATCTCGACTCCAAGGCTTTGGGGCGTGCCGCCATCCATATTGCTCGACCCCTGGGCCTGGATCCTGTGCACTCGCCCCTGGTGGATGCCCGTCTGGACGACGGCTCCCGTGTGGCAATCTGCATGCCGCCGGCCAGTCCGATGGTGGCGATTACGGTAAGACGCTTCGGGGGCCGGTCTTTCTCGACGGACGACTTGGTGCGCCAAGGGGTATTGGCGAAAGAGATCCTGAATGCAGCCGCCGACACGCTGCGGAAACGGCAGAACATCCTTGTTTCAGGAGGAACCGGGAGCGGAAAAACGACCCTGCTCAATGCTCTGATCGGATTGTTGCCCGAGACGGAACGCATTATTACGATCGAAGATGTGCTGGAGTTGCACATTAAGCGCAGCAACTGTCTCCGATTCGAGGCTCGTGGACTCAAGGACACGGTGACCATTCGAAACCTGGTGCGACATGCGTTGCGCCACCGTCCGGATCATATCGTCATGGGTGAGGTTCGCGGTGGCGAAGCCGCGGACCTGCTGCAAGCTCTCAATACCGGCCACGGTGGCTCGTTGACAACTATCCATGCCAATAGCGCTCAAACGGCCTTGGCGAGGCTTGCCAGTTGCGCCGCCCAGGCAAGCAGTCGGCTTCCGTGGGGCGTGACCTGCAGTAGCATCGTTGACGGGGTGCGCATGGTGGTGCAAATGACGCGGCGGCGGGGCTTGCGGTTTGCGGAAGAGGCACTCTTTGTAGAGGGTTACGATGCCGCTACCGACTGCTGGGACGTGGAGACCATTTGGAGAGTACAGTCTCTGGCGGTCGGAAGTGAGGGATAGCCTTGCTGCATGGATTCGAAGACTTCAAGCGACCACTTCTCTAGCCCTCATTTCTCACCAGGTCGCTGGTGGCGTGATGAAAAGGAGTTGATTTTCAGTACCTTGATAGGCTCCATGCAAAGGGCTTGCGGGTAACAGACGGCGCTGGGCATGCCCTGGCTGGTCTTTTTCCCTGCAGCGCGCACATGCTCCCTCGACCATAGAAACCGCTACGCTCTTCGGTCGCGAGCACGCGCTGAAGGAAAAATCCTGCGCCAAGATCACGCCCCCTGGTGAGAAATACGGGCTAGAGCCGTTTCCCTCGGCGCCAAGCTCTTTGGGTGAGCTGCACAGATAGTTGAGATTTCAATGGTGGAACATCTTCCGGCAACAGGCGCGCCCTGACGTAGTAGTAAATCGGGTTTCCGATGAAGGTTGGCGGAAACCCGGTCGAAGTAAAACTCCCTCGCAACCAAGCTCCCTCAACAACACCAACGGACGGTTGATTTTCCGCTGAACCGTCGAGATCAGCGCCTGGCCTGATTCGGTCCGAGTAACGGCCTGTCAGGTTCCGATTTCATTTTCTGGTGTCCAGACATTCGATGAAGTCGACCTCCCTCTCACGGCATTTCTTCGCACAAGAATTCGGATGGAAACGGAAGAGTTCCTTTTGATTTAAGGCCTTGCCCACTGCGACAAGCTCCCATCGGAGGCACGGATGACGGCACACTCCCCCCTCTTCTCCTCTCTCCTGTGGTTACGATTTTTGTCGGCACTGTTTCTCCTGGCCGTTCTCTTCCCAGCAGACAGTAACGCTCAGACCCCATCAATATCTCTCACCTGTTCCCCCACCTTAATCGTTGCGGGCCAAGACGTAACTATCACTGCAACGATTTCCCCCAGCACCGCAACTCCCGATTCGGACCTGACCGTGTCGGTTACCGATATCGGCTACGGTATCACTCACACGGACCCCGTCATCCCGGCAGGCGAGTACCAGGGCACGGGAACCGTGACCGATACAGATGGAGCTCGCGGGCAACACATATCTGTTCCCTTCCACGCCCCCGCGGGTTACAGCCACGGGGGATCCTGCAGTTTTACTGTGGCCGGTGGGGGAACTCCCCCTCCTCCCCCTCCCCCTACCGTCACTCTCTCGCTCAACCCGACGAGCTTCGCCGAGAACGATTCGGCGACGGGCGTCACCGTCACGGCGACCTTGAGCCGTGCCATCAACACGCAAACAACAGTTGCCTTGACCTTGGGAGGCACGGCCGCCTCCGTCGACTATGCCGTGACCGGGACGCTGTCGGTCACGGTGGCGGCGCTCGCCACCACTGGCACGACGCTGCTCACCTTCACGCCCACGCAGGACCTGGTCTACGAAGGCGATGAGACCATCACGGTAACGGGCACGGCGACGGGCGTCACGGTGACCGCGACTACCCTCACGCTGACCGACGATGAGGCGGTTCCGACCGTTGCGCTGTCGGTCAGCCCGGAGAGTTTTGCCGAAGACGACGCGGCAACCGCGGTGACGGTCACGGCGACCGCAAGTGGAACGCTCGCTTCCGCCACCATCACTCTCTCGCTCGCAGGCACGGCAGCCGCCACGGACTACTCGGCGGCTGGGACCCTGTTGATCACAATCACCAACTCAACTACGGGCACGACGGTGCTCACCTTCACGCCGACCCAGGACCTGGTCTACGAAGGGGATGAAACCATCACCGTGAGCGGCACGGCCACGGGCCTAACGGTGACCGGGATCAGCCTTACGCTGACCGACGATGAGGCGGTTCCGACCGTCGCGCTGTCGGTCAGCCCGGAGAGTTTTGCCGAAGACGACGCGGCAACCGCGGTTACGGTCACAGCGACCGCAAGCGGCACGCTCGCCTCCGCCACGATCGCTCTTTCGCTGGGAGGCACGGCAGCCGCCACGGACTACTCGGCGGCTGGGACCCTGTCGATCACAATCACCAACTCAACTACGGGCACGACGGTGCTGACCTTCACGCCGACGCAGGACCTGGTCTACGAAGGGGATGAGACCATCACGGTGAGCGCCACGGCCACGGGGCTCAGCGTGACCGGGACCAGCCTCACGCTGACCGACGATGAGGCGGTTCCGACCGTCGCGCTGTCGGTCAGCCCGGAGAGTTTTGCCGAAGACGACGCGGCGACCGCGGTGACGGTCACGGCGACCGCAAGCGACACGCTCGCTTCCGCCACGATTTCTCTTTCTCTGGGAGGTACGGCGGCCGCTGCGGACTACTCGGCGGCCGGGACGCTGTCGATCGCCATCACCAACTCCACAACCGGCACGACGGTGCTGACCTTCACGCCGACGCAGGACCTGGTCTACGAAGGCGATGAGACCATCAGGGTGAGCGGCACTGCCACGGGGCTCACGGTGACCGGGACCAGCCTCACGCTGACCGACGATGAGGCGGTGCCGACTGTCGCGCTGTCGGTCAGCCCCGCAAGCTTTGCCGAAGACGATGCGGTGACCGCGGTTACGGTCACGGCCACCTTGAGCCTGGCTATGACCGCGGAGGCGAGCGTTTCGCTGACCCTGGCAGGCACGGCCACGGCGGCCGATTACACCGTGGCCGGCACAACGGCGATCACGGTGGCGGCGTTTGCGACTTCAGGGACCACCATACTGACCTTCACACCGCACGACGACCTGATCGATGAGACCGACGAGACGATCGAGATTACCGGCATCTCGGGCGGTTTGACTGTCACCGGAACGGTGCTGACCCTCCTCGACGACGACGAAGTGGGACTGGTTCTGTCCGAGATGTCATTGACGGTCGATGAGGCCGGGGCCCCGGCCACCTATACGGTGCAGCTTGCGACATTGCCGGCCGACCCCGTTACCGTCAATCTCACCAGCCAGGACACTGCCATTGCGACCGTTTCCCCGGAGACGCTTCTGTTCAATCCCTCCGAGTGGGACCGGGTCCGCACGATAACGGTGAGTCCCGTCAACGATGACGTCGACAACATCGGGGACAAGCGTGAGGTGGCCATCACCCACGAAGCCATGGGGGGAGACTACCTGGAGGTCACAGCCACCCTTGCGGTCGTCGTGCGGGACGACGACACCGCCGCTGTCCGCCTCATGCCCGAGGAGCTTCAGATCGCTGAGGGCGGTACAGGTTCCTATACCCTCAGGCTGACATCCGAGCCTCTGGCGGTCGTGGTCCTTAACCTCACACGCCTCGGCGACGGCGTCGACGAGTTGGACTGGGATCCAAAGCTGCTGACCTTTGAGCCTGAGAATTGGAATCAGCCGCAAACGGTCACCGTGACCGTCGCCGAGGACATCGACACCGCCGATGAGGTGGCGCTGCTGCGCCACACCTCCACCAGCCAAGACCCCAAATACGACCGTACCGGGATCGCTGACCTGGAGATCCTCATCGATGACGACGACACTCCGGTTACCTCCGCCGCCCTGACTCTCAGCGACCAGGAAATCGCCGAATACGAGCCTGTGGCCGCGGTAGCGGTCATCGCCACACTGGATGCCGTTACGACCACTCCCCGCATCATCAGCCTGTCGCTGGCAGGCACGGCTTCTGCAAGAGACTATGACGTCGGCGGCGAGCTCGCCATCACCGTCGATCCCGGCGACGACACCGGCCAAACCCTTCTCACTTTCGTTCCCATCGATGACACCCTGGTCGAGGCAGAGGAGACCATCGTCGTCAACGGCGCTTCCCCCGGATTGACGGTCACTCCGACCGTCCTCACTCTCGTTGACGACGATACCGGTGGCGGCGAGCCGATCGGCAACCTGTCGGTCGATATCGATCGCCTCACTGAATCCGCGCGCGACACTCTCATCACCGTCACCCTCACCCTGCGCGAGGGTCTTACCTTCGACGAGTTGCGCACCTTTAACGTCGCCGTGCGCGAAAGCGGCCAACCGGATGCCGTCGATTTTCAGCCTGTACTGCCTCTCTCCATAACCCTTTTATCCAACAGCTCACTCGGCCATACCACCTTCCTTCTTCGCCCCGACAACGACCTCGTCGATGAGATCGACGAGACCATCACTATCGCTGTTGTCGACAGTTCTCTCCCCGTCAACGCTGCCGAAATCATCCTCGTGGACGACGATGCGCCGCCTACCGGGATTTCGCTTTCCGTGGATGATCCTGACATCACCGAGGGAGACCCCCCTACAGACATCACTCTCACCGCCACGGTCGACGGCGGCACTGCCTATGCCCCGTACGGTCGCCCTCACCCTCTCCCTGGGCGGAACAGCCATTGAGGGAGAGGAGGGTGACTATACCGTCTCCGGAGCCCTCGGCGTCACCATCCCGGCCGGCCAGCGTTTCGCAACCACCGTCCTCACATTCATGACCGTCGACGACAGCCGGGACGAGCTGCATGAAACGATCGACATTACCGGGAGCACTCCGGGAGGACTCTCCGTCACTCCGGCCTCATTGACGTTGCTGGATAACGACGAGTCCCTGCTCAGCCTGCGGGCTGAGCCGGGGAGCATCCAGGAAGGCGCTGGACCGGTGGCGGTCACTCTTACCGCTGCCATACGCAGCGGCACGCCTTACAGCCAGCCTCTTTCGGTTTCACTGCAGTTGGGCGGAACGGCTGTCAGAGCCGCCGACTACACCCTGTCCGGCTCCTTGACCGTTTCCATCCCCGCCGGCGAGCTGGAAGCCTCTACCTCTCTATCCCTCGCTCCGATCGACGACACCTTGGACGAACCTGAGGAAACCATCGAGATTGTCGGAAACGCCGGCGTCGGCTACACCAACACCGCCATTGTCCTCCTGATCGACAATGATATTCCCCCGAACCGAATCTACCTGACGGCTTCCCCGGCCAGTATCAGCGAAGCCGCTCCCCCCACACGTGTGCTATTGGAAGCCCGCCTTGAAGGCGATACGGCTTATTCCAGCGACACCAAAATTGCTCTTGAGCTTGCCGGGTCCGCCGTTGCTACGGTCGACTACGAGCTCGACGGCCTCGCCGATCCCTTCGTGATCCCTGCCGGCCGGTTAAGCGCCACCCGCGAGCTCACCCTCACTCCCATTGACAACCCTCATCCCGAGGGGGCTGAGCAGATCCTCATCGGCGGAACTGCCCTCGTGCCCGTGGTATCGGCTGAGATAACCCTTTTGGATGACGACGGCGAGGACCTCGCCATAAGCTTCAGCCATTCGCACTACAGCGCCAACGAGTACGGTTCCCCCGCCGAGGTCACCATTACGGTGACCCCGGCCGCCGATCGCCCAGAGCTGATTTCCCTGTCCGTTGTCCACCTGGGCGGAGCTACCATCGACGATTACCAGGGATTACCCCTGGAAATTGCCATTGACGTCGGCGACCAACTTCTCACCTTCACTATTGAGGCCCGACCGGACCAGGTCTACGAATCCGGAGAAAAGATCCAGCTTCTTCTGGATTCTCCCTCTACCAGGCTTACCTTCGACCCTCTACGTTCAGCCACCGTTGCCTTTATCGAGCAGCGTTCCATCCACGCGTTTTCCAACGAAGCCCAAACCGTCCTGGCGCTTTCGGCCCGCGCCTGGTCCGATAGCATTCAGTCCGCTCTCGAGGAACGATTCAGCCGCGCCCGCCAGACCGAGCAGTTGGGCGGCTGGCAGCCCGACTACCAGGAGGCTTCCCCGGCCGTTTCATCCATACCCTCAACTACCCGCTTGAACTCGCCCTCTTCCATTGCCGATCGCATCATTCCCGGGGACTGGCTCGCAGCCTGGAGACAACGCAACGAGCGGCGCAACATGGGCGTGATCCAACCCCGGTTGTCGCTCAGCAAGCTCCTCGCCAGGATCAAGGGCTGGAGGCCCGTCCTTTGGGCCGAAGGCAACACCCATCACTTTTCCGGCAATCTTCCCACCCTCGACTACCAGGGAGGCTTCCAGGCCGCCCATGTCGGCCTCGATCTGCGCTCCGGCAAGAAGACCCTCCTGGGCGCTTCCCTCATGGGAGGCCGATCCCTGATCGATTACTCCGATGGAGCGGCCCTCGACGGCAAAACTCAGGCCACCCTCTACTCCGTCCATCCCTACTTGCACGTCCAGGCCACCAATCGCATCGTCATTTGGGCGCTCGGCGGCTTCGCCACCGGCCCCGTCGCTATCCGCGAGCTCGACCGCGACCACGATATCCGCGCCTTCGGCCGTCTCGCCGGGGGAGGCGCTCGTTTTCTCGCCAATAGCTGGGAACACCGCCAACTCGCCGTTCGCACCGATGGCAACGTCGCCTGGATCGGCGCAGACCTCGAGGGGGCCTCCGCTACCATCGGCGGCCTGGCAGGCCGTCTCCGCCTCCTGGGCGAAATCACCCAGACCCTGCGTCTTTTCGGCCAGACCCTTGCTGTAACGGGTGAAGCCGGCGGCCGCCTCGACCGCGGTGCGGCCCACCGCGGCGCCGCGATTGAAGCCGCAGGCCGCATCAGCTGGCGCAAGCCCGAAAAGGGCCTCGACCTGTCAGCCCAAGGCCAATCCCTTCTTTGGCATCAATCTTCCCTCCGCGCTTGGGGCGCCGGCATCCAGGCCGGATGGGACCCCGGAGCCGAAAAACGGGGACTCGTCGTCCGCTTCGCTTCCGGCCGAGGTTCCCGGGAAGGCAAAACACGCCTGTTTCAGGATTCCATCGACCGCCTCGTCCAACCAGGAGCCGCTCTTGACACCGAGATCGAGCTCGGCTACGGAACAGGCATTCGCGATCGTCTGCTGACGCTGACGTTTCGGCTCCGGGGGCTTTCCGGTTGGACCGCCGCCGTCGACCTGCGCTGACGGCAGCACTTTCCCGCAGAGGGGGGGAGGAGAAGAGAATGCCTAGAGTTCAACAAAGACTGACAGAGATCGATCGACAGCCTCGCCGCGACATGTTGCTGCCTCCCGGCGTGCCAGTATGCCGCGAATGCGGATGTTGGCAGGAGGACGCCTGCTGGGACGAAGAGTGCCGACCCCCTTCAGCCGCCTCCGCTGGACCCGCCACTGGAAGCAAATGAGTGTCGGGAGCGAGTTCGGCCTTCAACCCACCAGTTCCGACACGAACCCTTTGAACTTGGAAATGGAAGGGGTTCGAGGGAAAGGAAGCCGGGGCGCCGACCTGCGGGCGCGCATCCGCATGTCCATTCCGTTCCGAGCCCGGCCCATACCGGCGAGAAGCCCGATCCATCCTCCTCAACTCACCCTGAACCGTACCGGCAACGACTTTGGGGTGCGCAGCGAGACACCCTCCTGCCACTCGGGCGCCGTGTTTTCCAGTCGCAGTTCCGGCAGCCGCAGCAGGGCCTGGAAGGCGATTTGCCCTTCGATGCGGGCCAGGGGCGCCCCCAGGCAGTGGTGGACGCCGTAGCCGAAGGCCACGTGGCGGTTGTTGCGACGCAGGATGTCGAAGCGGTCGGGCTGGGGGAACTGCCGCGGGTCCCGGTTGGCGGCGCCCTGCATGGCCCAGATGCGCTGGCCGCGGCGCAGCCTTTTGCCTCGCAGTTCGAAGTCGGTTGTCACCACCCGGGAAATGCGTTGGATGGGGCCGTCGTAGCGCAGGCATTCCTCCACGGCGGGGGCGATCGAGGCCGGGTTCTGTTGCAGCTTGCGCAGTTGGTCGGGGTGCCGCAGCAGGGCCAGCAGGCCATTGCCGATCAGGCCGGTGGTGGTCTCGTGGCCCGCCTCCAGCAGGAAGGAGCAGATGCCGAACAGCTCGGCCTGGCTGAGCCGGTCCCCCTCGGCCTCGACCGCGATCAGGTCGCTGATCAGGTCGGCGCGCGGCTGTCGCCGGCGCTGGTCGAACAGCCCGCCCAGGTAATCGGTCAGCTCCAGGACGCTTCGGTTGGTGCGCCGGGCTATGGCGGGGTAGTCGGCTCCCACCCCTTCCATGAAGACAGTCAGGTCGTCGGCCCAACGCTTGAACCGGTCCCGGTCCTCGGGGGGCACGCCCAGCAGCTCGGCAATCACGATGGCCGGAAGCGGGTAGGCGAAATCGGAGATCACCTCCAGGCGTCCCTTGGCTCGCGCCGGCTGGAGCAGCTCCTCGGCGATGGCCTCGACCCGGGGCCTCAGGCGCTCTATGGTTCCCGGCGTGAAGGCCCGGTTCACCAGGGAGCGCAGGCGGGTGTGGTCGGGGGGATCGTAGTACTGCATCCAGGTGGAGAGGAGCCGCCGCAGGGGCTGCACTTCCGCCTGAACTTCCCGGGGGAGCTGGGCCAGCAGCAGGCTGAGCCGCTCCGCCGTGAGGCGCGGGTCGTGCTGCAGGGCGAAGCGCACGTCGTCGTAGCGGGTCAGGATCCAACTGTCGGCCTGCCGGCTCCAGTGGACCGGGTCTTCCGCGCGCAGTCGGTGGTAGAGGGGGTAGGGGTCGGCCAGCCTGCCCCGGCAGAAGAGCCTGTATTCGTTCAGTGACTGCCAGTCCCTTGCCATGGTTCGAGCTCCGCGCCTGAGCCTCTGGTTCCTGCAGCCCCGGCCGCGCGCCGCGCCCGGTCTTCCCTTGGCCACTCCCCTTCAAGCCGGACTTTCCTCATACAGAAACCGCATTCTCCGGGCCGCCAGCATGCAGCCGGCCAGCAGGAGGATGAGGAACCCGTAGCCCCACACCCCCTGGTAGCTGGCCATGGCCCTGACGGCGGTGAAGAGGAAGGCGCTGCCGGCCGCCAGGTTGACGGCCTGCAGGAACACGGGAGCACGCAGCGGCGCGGGTAGAAACCTGCGGTCGGCCCAGATGTTGGCGAAGCAGAAGAAGCTGGCCGCGAAGCTGGTGAAGATACCTGCCGGGGTGACGATGTCCAGCAGGTCGAAACCCGGCTCCACCGCACCGGTCTGCTGCAGCCAGCGGAGGGTCCACAGAATGATCAGGGCCGGTAGGAGCGTCCAGCCGTAGGCGGCGGCTCGGAGCAGCCGGTGGTTGATCCGCCGGCGCAGGGCGGGCAGGCTGTCCAGGTAGGAGGACCAGAGCCGGTAGGCCATCTCCGGTCCCCCCAGCAGAATGCCGAAGAAGGCCAGGAAGATGGCCAGGTCGTACAAGGGCTTGAGCCAGCCGGCCAGGCCGGTCAGGAAAGCCGCCTGGTGGCTGACCAGCTCCAGTCCGTCCGGGACCAATCGCTGCGGCTGCAGGATAAGCGCTCCCATGAGGGTGAAGGCCACCGCGATCAGGACCACGCAGACGAAGCTGGTGACCGTGTCGATCAGTGCCGCCCGGATCCAGATCCGGCCGGGGTGGTTGCCTTGGGCAGCCACCTCGCGAAGCTGGTCTCCCGCCACGGCCGGCAGGTGGCTGCGCCCCCAGCGTTTTTCCCGCAGGAAGGCCACGTAGGCAAGGTAGTCCTCGGTGCCCCCGCCGATGACGGCCACGTAGACCAGCACTTCCACCCATTCGGAGCGCTGGCTCAGCTTGGGAACCACCTGGAAGGCCCACTCGGGGTACTGTAGCGCATGGGGAATCAGGAATCCCTCGAGGGCGGCCAGCCAGTCGGGACGGACGTAGAACACGGCCACGAAGACCG
Organism: Candidatus Versatilivorator vitaminiformans; assembly: GCA_027493295.1. Classification (GTDB taxonomy): domain Bacteria; phylum Acidobacteriota; class Terriglobia; order Versatilivoradales; family Versatilivoraceae; genus Versatilivorator; species Versatilivorator vitaminiformans. The sequence continues at coordinate 12,250 of JAPVWS010000305.1, forward strand.
CCAGCAGCATGATGGCCAGGATGAGGAGCTGGGCCTTTTCCAGAAAGTGGTAGCCGCCCCGCCAGAGGAGGGCGAGGGCCACCAGCACCCAGAGGGTGGCCCAGAAGCAGTGGTCGGCATACCCCGAGACCTGGGCGCTGTGGGTTCCCAGAATCCCCGACAGCCAGGAGTACCATAGCGGCAGGCAGAGGACGGCCACCGCCACGATGGACAGGGGGAGCCAGCCGCGCGGTCCGGGCAGGTGGGTCCAGCGCTGAAAGGGATGGGCGCCGCTGAGGATCATGTGGCGCATGCTGGCATAGGCCATGCCCCACTTCAGCAGGGCTACCGCCGGGTAGATCCACAGCAGTTGGTAGCCGAAGAGGGCGCCCCCCCGGGAGGGGAAGACGATCTCTCCGCTGCCCACCGTCACCGAGGCTACGATGGCGCCTGGGCCGAAGAAACGAAACCAGGCCAGGGGGTTGCGCGACCACAGCGCAGCCGGAGGATCGGTGATGCGCGGCTCTTCCGAGGCTGCTTGACCCGGGGGCGGGCTGCCGCCGGTGGGTGCTTCGGATTCCGGATGAGGCATGTTGACCCTGTGTTCGCCCCGTGCCTGGCCCGTCCTCGGCTCAAGCCTTCCCCTTCCGGTCCCACAGGGTCAGGCCCCGCAGTGAGGCCCTGGAGGAGGGAGGGGACGCCAGGCTGATCAGGTAGCCGGGAATGACCGTGCCCGCGAAGCTGATGAAGGTCAGCCAGAACTTGGAGACCTGCTCGACGGTGGCAGCGGTGTAGATGTCCGGCCCGCCCGGAAGCAGGAGCCACTGCCCGTCGATCTTGAACAGCCAGTACTTGGTCACCAGCACCAGCCCGTAGCCCACCAGAGCCCCCAATGAAGCTCCCCAGCCCGTGGCCCGCCGGGTGGTGGTTCCCAGAACGAACATGCCGA